>DAOLDO010000644.1:0-4232 GCA_035327325.1 Chloroflexaceae bacterium
CGAGGCCGCCGTGGCGGCGCCCGAGCCCGAGCCCGAGCCCGAGCCTGCCCCGCGGCCCACCCGGGCCGGGCTGCGGCCCGTGGCCCCGCCGCCACCGCCCCCCGCCGCGCCCGCCGCGGGCCGGGCGTCCGAGCGGCGCGAGTTCACGCCGGCGCGGGTGACCCTGCCGTCGCGCGCCGAGCGCGAGGCCGCCGCCCAGGCCGCCGCCCAGGCCGCCGCCCAGGCCACCGCGCCGCCCCCCCCGCCGCCCGCGCCCGCCAAGGGCGGCCTGGCGGCCCGCAGCAAGGCGGCGGCGGCGCGCCTGCCCCAGCCCCCCGCCCCCGAGGCTGAACCGAAACGCGCCCCCGCCCAGCGTGCCCCCGCGCCGCCCTCTGACACGCCTGAGAGCGCCGCACCCTGGCGCGGCAAGCCGGGCAACCTGGTCGTCACCGAGCAGAACGTCAGCGCGATCAGGTCAGTGATGGGTGGCCTGGCCCAGGACCTCGGCACCCAGAGCATTATGCTCACCGACCGGGCCGGCATGACCCTGGTCGAGGTGGGCTCGGCGCCTAACCTGCCCATGATGATCGTGCTGCCCCTCCTCTCCACCGGATTCTCGACCACCGGCGAGGTGGCCCGCCAGCTGCGCGAGGAGGACGCCACCAGCGTCTACATCCACGAGGGCGTAAACGTTGACCTGTACTGCTTCGACGTCATGCAGCGCTTCCTGCTCGTGCTGGTCTTCAACAAGACGGTGGCCTCCTCGAAGATCGGCGCGGTCTGGATCAACGCCAAGCGGGCGATCCGCGAGCTGCGCGAGGTGTTCGCAAGGTAAAGCCGGCGGCGCGAGGGCGTGACGGGGTGCCGCGCCCCCGTCGTATTGTGCTTTTGCCCACGATTTGCCCGCCTCCGGGGGCTATGGTATACTCCGCAACGGCCCGGCCCCCGGCTCCCTATCAGCCCGCTCCGCCCTGCGCGCAGAAGACGCTTGCGCAAAGCGCCGAGCTGTGTTATGCTCTTTGTGAAGGACGGAACAAACATAGGCCGCAGTGGAGGGCCAGGGCCGCGGCGTCGCCCCCGGCAGACGCGCCCCCAGTCGCAACGACTCGCTGCCCGACGCTCACCCCGCGCGGAGCACTGGAGCCCCTGGAGGAGGAGGTAACGCGTTGTCAGGACGTTTGCGGATCATCGTGATTGTGGTCGTACTCCTCGCGGTCGCAGTGCTTAGCCGCCTGTTCCTCTACAGCGGCGACCCCCACGTCGAGGTGGCGCCCGAGGTGTTGTTCAGCATCGGCGGCTTTAACGTCACGAACTCGCTGTTCACGGCGCTGCTCGTTGACATCATCCTCGTGACGATCGCCTTCCTCGCCACCCGCAATATGCAGCTGGTGCCGCGCGGGCTGCAGAACGTGATGGAGGCCATCCTCGAGGCCCTCTACGGGGTGCTCAAGAACATCAGCCCGCGCTACATCAACGTGGCCTGGCCCCTGGTGGCCACGATCTTCCTGTTCGTGCTGACCTCGAACTGGCTCGGTCTGATCCCGAGTGCCACCTCGGTCGGGGTTTGCCACCACAGCGAGGAGGCGAGCGCCCGGCTGGCCTTTGTCCGCGAGGGCCCGCAGGCGGGCTCGCTCCAGCTGATGCCGGCCGCGGCGGCCGAGGGCGGCGCCTACACCAGCTGCGGCGAGGGCTACACGCTGATCCCCTGGCTGCGCCCCCCGAGCACCGACCTCAACTTCACCCTGGCCCTGGGCCTGCTCTCGTTCGTCTTCTTCGAGTACTGGGGCTTCCGGGCCCTGGGCCTGGGCTACCTGAAGAAGTTCTTCAACCTCAATGGGATCATGTCCTTCGTGGGGATCATCGAGTTCATCTCGGAGATCATCAAGCCGATCGCCCTGGCCCTGCGTCTCTTCGGCAACATCTTCGCCGGCGAGGTGCTGATCGCGGTGCTGACCTTTATGGTCCCCCTGATCCTGCCGATGCCGATCTACGCCTTCGAGCTGTTCGTCGGCTTCATCCAGGCCCTGGTCTTCGCCCTGCTGACGATGGCCTTCCTGAGCATCGCCACCACCAGCCACGAGGGCGAGCACCACGGCAAGGACGAGGAGCAGAGCTTCGACCCGGCCTACACCAAGACGCCGCCCGAAGTCGAGGCCGCCAACGCCCGCGGCCACTAGTCGGGGCCAGACTGCCTTTCTGACCGCTACTTCTTCAAGGAGGACCGAAGACCATGGAAGGCCTGAACCTCATCGCGACCGCCCTCGCCATCGGCCTGGCCGCCATCGGCCCCGGCATCGGGGTGGGCATCATCGTGGCCGGCGCCCTGCAGGCCATGGGCCGCAACCCCGAGATGGAGAACACCCTCGTCCAGTACATGTTCATCGGCATCGCCTTCACTGAGGCCCTCGCGATCTTCGGTCTGGTGATCTCGTTCATGATCGCCTTCGGCGTCATCCAGTAGACAGCACACCAGGACGGAGGATGCTCAGGTGGAAGCACTAGGGATTAACCTGAACCTGTTCCTCGCCCAGCTGATCAACTTCGGCGTGGTGGTCTGGCTGCTGTGGACGCTGCTCTACAAGCCGGTCACCAAGATGCTGAACGATCGCACGGCGCGGATCGAGGCCAGCCTGCGCGAGGCCGACCAGGTGAAGCAGCAGCTGGCCAACGCCACGCGCGACTACGAGGCCGAGGTGGGCAGGGGCCGCCAGGAGGCCGCGGCGATCGTGGCCCAGGCCCAGGAGCGCGCCAAGGCCCAGGAGGCCGAGATCCTGGCCCAGGCCCGCAAGGAGGCCGACCGCCTGCGCGAGGAGGCCCGGGCCCAGGCGATCACCGAGCGCGACCAGATGCTGCGCGAGGCCAAGAACCAGATCGCCGAGCTGGTCACCCTGACCGCCAGCCGCGTCCTCGACGCCGAGCTGAAGGCCGGCGGCCACGACCGGCTGATCGCAGAGTCGCTCGCCGCCCTCGACCGCCGCAATTAACGCGCCGCCGCGCGCCTGGGCCCCCCGGGCGCGCGGCGCGATGAGTAACGATATGGCAACCACAGCAGATGCCAGGGCGATCGCGGGGGCGCTCTACGACGCCCTGGTCGGCAAGGCCCTGGAGCAGCTCCGAGCGGCGGCGCCCCGGCTGGCCGGCCCCGGCAGCGGCGACGCCGTCCAGCGGATCGACGCCGCCCTCTCCGCCGACGCCATGCCCCAGGTGCGCAACTTCCTGATCGGCATGGCCCGCGAGGGCCTGCTCGACCAGGTCGGCGACGTGGTCGAGGCTTTCGCCCGCTACGCCGAGGGCGGCCCCGCCATGGCCCTCGACGCCACCGTCACCAGCGCCGTGGCCCTCAGCGAGCCCCAGCAGGCCACGATCATGGCCGACCTGCGCCAGCGCTACGGCGCCGACCTGGCGGTCAGCTTCGCGACCGACCCGTCCCTGATCGGCGGCCTGATTATCCGCGTGGGCGACCAGGTGCTCGACAACAGTCTGCGCACCAGGCTCAGCGCCATCCAGCGCAATATGCTTGCCAGCTGAGGTGTGAGCTGTGAGGTGTGAGCTGTGACGCTCCGCGAGGGCCCTGCTCACACCTCACACAGCAGGGTCGTAAGACGAGGCGGAGCCTCTGCGAAGCGAGCGACTCACACCTCATATCAGCAGGCTGGAGGCTGCGCAGACCGGCCCCCGGCCTTCTATATTCGACGGAGCGAGAGCATGACTATCTCTGATGAGCTGATCTCCCGGCTGCGGCAGAGCATCTCCACCGGGGCCGACTTCAAGCCGCGCCAGGTCAACGTCGGCACGGTGGCCTCGGTGGGCGACGGCGTGGCGCGCATCGAGGGCCTCGACCAGGTGCGGGCCTCGGAGTTGATCGAGTTCCCGCCCAAGGCGGGCCGCGCCGAGGCGATCTACGGCTACGCCCTCAACCTGAACGAGGACAGCGTCGGCGCGATCATCCTCGGCGACTACGAGTCGATCGAGGAGGGCGACATGGTCACCTCGACCGGCCGCGTGATCTCGGTGCCGGTCGGCCAGGGCCTGCTCGGCCGCGTGGTCAACCCCCTCGGCCAGCCGGTCGACGGCAAGGGCGCGATCGAGGCCACGGGCTACCGCGAGATCGAGCGCATCGCCCCCGGCGTGATCACCCGCAAGTCGGTGGACACCCCGGTGCAGACCGGTATCGTCGCCATTGACGCCCTGATCCCGATCGGCCGCGGCCAGCGCGAGCTGATCATCGGCGACCGCCAGACCGGCAAGACCGC
>DAOLDO010000645.1:0-4231 GCA_035327325.1 Chloroflexaceae bacterium
GCCCCGCTCCGTTCTACCGGAACCGCAGCGATGTGGATCGTGCTCGCCCTATGCACGGCCTTGCTCACCTCGCTCATCCCGATCATCGTCAAGCGGCTCCTCGCGACCACTGAGGTTCCGGTCGTGATCTGGGCGGCGCAGGTGCTAGCGCTGCCGCTCCTTGCCGCCTTCGCCTTCGGGGTGTTCGGCGTCCCCGCCCTGGCGCCAGGCTTCGTGCCGATCGTGGGGCTGGTCGTCCTGCTCAACGTGGGGGCGCACCTGGCCTCGACGACGGCCCTGAAGACCGCCGAAGCCTCGGTCGTGGCCCCGATGCTCGCCCTGAGCCCGGCGATCACCCTGACCATCGGCGCGGCGCTGTTCCGCGAGCGCCCGGCGCCCGCCGGGGTCCTGGGGGTGCTCCTGATGATCGGCGGCGCCTACCTGCTCCAGCTCGAGACCTGGCAGGGTTGGCGGCGGCCCTTCCAGGCGGCCCGCCGGGAGCGGGGCGCCCGGCTCGCGCTACTGGCCGCGGCGCTCTGGGGGCTCACGCCGCTGCTCGAGCAGCAGGCGATCAGGCAGACTCTGCCTGCCAACCCGGGGGTCGTGCCCCTGGTGACGACGCTCGGCGTCTCGCTGCTGCTCTTTCCCTGGGTGATCCGGAGCCCGGCCCGGCTCGCGGCGCAGCTCCAGCGCGCCGGCCCCGGGCTCCTGCTGGTCGGGCTGATCAGCGGTGTTGCGCCCGTCCTGGGCTTCAGCGCGCTCCAGCTCGGCCTGGCCGGCTATGTCACCGCCCTATTCACGCTCCGTATCGCCTTCATCCTGGGCTGGAGCATCCTCCTGCTCGACGAGCGACCGCACCGCTGGCGCTGGATTGGTGTGGCCCTGCTCGGGCTGGGCGCCCTCGCCATCAGCTGGTAGCAGCAGCACAATATCGTGCACGCTGACACAAGCTTGACCAGATCTTGAACATGCTTCCCCTGAGTTCTTGACCTTCGATTGGTACACTGCCCCGCAGAGTCCACTCACGACGAGAGAGGGAGCACGCTTTATGCTGCGACGAACGATGACCCGCCGCGACATACTCCGCCTTGCCGGAGCCGGGACCCTGGTGGTGGGCACAGGTGGCCTCCTTGGGGCCTGCGCCACAACGGTCCGGCCGACCACCGGCGCGACCACGGCGCCCGCCGCCGACGTCGTGCCGCAGCCGACGGCCAACCCGGCCTTCACCCCCGACCTCGACGTGACCTTGCGGGCTGCCCCGTCCGAGGTGCAGCTCCTCCCCGGAGCACTGACAACGGTCTGGACGTATCAGGCCCGGGTCAACGCAGGCGACGCGGCGGCGGTGCAGGCCATTCCCGGCAGCTACCTCGGGCCGATCATCCGCACCCGCACCGGCCAGAAGCTGCGCGTGACCTTCGAGAACGAGCTGCCCGACGCCGGCCAGGCCTCGATCATCCACTGGCACGGGCTCCACACCCCGGCAGCCGTCGACGGCCACACCAGCAGCGTGGTGCAGCCCGGCGAGCGCTACGTCTACGAGTTCACCGTCGCCGACCGCGCCGGCACCTACTGGTTCCACCCGCACCCCCACAGCACCATCGGCACGCAGGTGATCATGGGCCTGGCCGGTTTGTTCCTGGTCAGCGACGCCGAGGAGGAGGCGGCCGGTCTGCCGACCGGCGCCTACGATCTACCCGTCGTCATCCAGGACCGCACCTTCGACGACCGGAACCAGTTCGTCTATAGCCCCGACCCGATGGCGCAGATGATGGGCTTCCTGGGCGAGCGCATCCTGGTCAACGGCGCGCCCGACCTCACCCTCGACCTCGCCACCCGGGCCTACCGGCTGCGCCTGCTCAACGGCTCCAACAGCCGCATCTACAAGCTCGCCTGGGATACCGGCACGCCCCTGACCGTAATCGGCACCGATGGAGGACTGCTGGAGCAGCCTGTTACCCGTCAATTCGTGATGCTGGCGCCCGGCGAGCGGATCGAGCTGTGGGCCGACCTCCGCGATGTGCCTGTCGGTACCACGCTCACCCTGGTGAGCCAGGCTTTCGAGGGCGCCGAGGGCGTGGGGAACGAGAGCGGCATGGGTGGTATGGGCGGGATGGACCACGGTGGCATGAGCGGAATGGGCAACGGGAACGCACCAGCCCTTGGCGCGGCCCTCGACATCCTCCGCGTACGGGTCGCGCGCCAGGAGACCGAGACGCTTACACTGCCCACAACCCTCGCGCGGATCGAGCGCTACCGCCTGGAAGACGCCGTCAACCGCGATACACCACGCCCGGTGGCCCTCTCGTTGCGGGGGATGGAGTGGCGCATCAACGGCAAGACGTTTGTGATGGACGAGGTCGCGCCGGAGGAGATCGTCAAGCTCGGCACCCTTGAGGTGTGGGAGATCATTAACGAGACCAACCCCGGCGAGATGATGGACCGGCTGGGCATGGGCCACCCCATCCACATTCACGGCGGGCAGTTCCAGGTGATCGGGCGCGAGGTGCTGCCCGAGCTGCGGGCCGGCTGGGAGGGCGTGAAGGCTGGCTACGTGGATGAGGGCTGGAAGGACACGGTGCTGGTGATGCCGGGCGAGCGGGTGAAGCTGCTGATGGCCTTCCGCGATTACCCCGGCACCTACGTCTACCACTGCCACAACATCGAGCACGAGGACGCCGGCATGATGCGCAACTACCGCGTCGACGCGTAGGTCCGAAAGCACAGGCGGGCGAGAAAAGGCGGGCTGGCGCTCACGATGCGCCGGCCCGCTCTGCATTGGGCAGCAGACACCATGGCCAGCGGCCCGCTACCGCGACGATTTCTTGACCAGATCTTGACCTACCTCCACACGGAGTCTTGACGTGAGCGCAGTATGCTGGGGCCGATCCGGCAAAGGTGACGAGCAAGGTGCGTCTCGGAGAGGAGGTGCCGCATGATGAGCGGAACGAGCATGATGGCTGGCATGGGCTGGCCTGGGCTGCTGCTTATCCTCCTTCTCTGGGGCGGCGTGATCGCCCTGACTCTCTGGGGCGTCTCGAGCCTGTTTCCCGCCGGGCGCGTCAGCGCCGAGGCCGACGCCCTGGAGATCCTGCGCCGGCGCTACGCCCAGGGTGAGATCTCCCGCGAGGAGTTCCTCCAGGCGAGCGAGACGTTGTACTCGAGTGAGCTGAAGCGCCCAGGCCACGCCCATGGGCACCCTGGCGGTCGTGGGCGCTGACTATTGCCGCGCTGAACCGCGCCCTGTATCGCCCTGTATGTGAGAGGTTCCACGATGAGCCGACCTGTCCGCCCGAGCCACCGCACGCGTTTCTCCACCCTCGTCTTCGTCGCCGCCCCCCTCCTCCTCGTCGCCATCGCCATCGGGGCAGTTGTGTCTCGCCCGCAGGCGAAGGCGGCCATGCCGCCGCCGGAGCAGGCCGCCGTGCCGCACTTCATCGACGTCAAGGCCCCGGGCGAGCCGCGCACCGTGGTCGTCGGCGGGATGAGCGACTCGCTGCCCGGCACCAGCAATGAGGCCGGCTACCTGATGACCAACCTGCGCGCGGGCACGATCCCCGAGGGCGCCACCACGGCGACGGTGCTCACCGACACAAACTGCGAGCCCGACGCCGACGGGGTCTCCCACTGCCTCAACGACCTCCAGATCGGCAACGTGGTCGTCACGGTGCAACATCACCACCAGATGCACAGCGTGCCCTGCCTCTCGCCGGACGAGATCGTCACGCTGATGCCGTTCGCGCAGTACGAGGCCGAGCTCTAGCGTTCCACACCCACCCGCCCGCACCTCAAGCGCGCTGGAACACCCGTATGCACCAACATCTTCGTCACTTCGCCGCCCTTGCCCTGCTCGCCCTGCTGATCCCCGCCCCCGGCCTCGCGCTCGCCCACGGCGAGGGCCTCCAGCAGACCGTCGGCGGCTACACCGTCACCTTCGCGCTGCCTGAGAAGAGTTTCTTCACCGGGCGGAACCCGGTCGCCGTCTCGCTCTGGGACCGCCAGGGCAACACGCCCGAGGCGACCGTGAGCGTCTTGCTCCTCGCCTTCACGCCGGCAGGCAATGGGCACGGCGACACCCATGGCGAGGCCGCCGCTACTGACGACTACTCTGCGGCTGACGACCACGGCGAGGCCGCCTCTGCCGACGACCACGGCGAGGCCGCCTCTGCCGACGACCACGGCGAGGCTGCCGTCGCTGACGACCACGCCGCTACTGACGACTACTCTGCGGCTGACGACCACGCCGCTACTGACG
>DAOLDO010000646.1:0-4226 GCA_035327325.1 Chloroflexaceae bacterium
CGCCCCCGCCCGGGGTGGGGGGGGGGGCGGTTTGCCGGGGGGGGGCGGTGGGGGGGGGGGGGCGGGGCGCCCCAGGCGCTGACCCGCCACTCGCCCAGCACGCGCTCGTAGACGGCGGCGGTGGCGCAGGCGATGCGGGGCCAGGTGTAGTAGTCGCGGATCTCGCGCAGGGCGGCGGCGGCGCGGGCGCGGGCCATGTCGGGCCGGCTCAGGGCGGCGATCACGGCGTCGGCGAGGGCCCCCGGATTGTCGGCGGGCACCACCAGCCCGGTGACGCCATTCTGGACCACCTCGGCCAGGCCGCCGGCGTCGCTGACCACCAGGGGGCAGGCGTTGGCCAGGGCCTCGAGGGCGACGATGCCGAAGGGCTCGTAGAGCGAGGGGAAGATCGCCAGGTCGGCCGCGTGGTAGAGCCGGTCGCGGTCGGCGTCGGCGATGAAGCCGGCGAAGCGCACCGTCCCGGCCACGCCCAGGGCCTCGGCCTGGCCCTTGAGCGCGGCGAGGTACTCGCCGCTGCCCGCGATCACCAGGCGCGCCTTCTCGGCGCCGGCGATGCGCGGCCAGGCGTCGAGCAGCACGTGGAGGCCCTTCTCGTAGACGATGCGGCCCACATGGAAGACCATGCGCTCGTCGTCGGACACGAAGCGCCGCCTGAAGCCGAGCCAGTCCTCGGCGTCCTCGAAGGGCGTGCCGCTGATGTAAACCCCGTTCGGCACCACGTCAACCTTGTCGGGGGGCGTCTGGAAGTAGTCGGCAGTCTGGCGGGCCATGAAGTGCGAGCAGACGATCACCCGCCATGCCTCGTAGGTCAGGCGCCACTCGAGGTCGTTGATGCGCTGGGCCGCGTGGCCGTGGAGCCCGCCGCGCCCCCGCCCGCGCTCGGTGGCGTGGATGGTGGCGATCAGCGGCACGCGCCAGCGGTGCTTGAGGGCCACGCCCGTCTCGGTGGCCAGCCAATCGTGGGCGTGCACGAGGTCGAAGCGGCCGTGGCGGGCCTGCAGCTCGGCGGCGGCGGCCTGGAGGGCGTGGGTGGTCTGGGCCACCAGGCTCGGGTAGTCGGCCCAGGGGGACTCGGGGACGTCCACGCGGCGCACCACCACGCCGTCTACGGTCTCCTCGTGGGGGCCGTCGCGGAGGCGCGGGGTGACCACGGTGACCTGCACCCCCTGCCCGACCAGGGCGGGGAGCAGCTCCGCGACGTGGCGCCCGAGGCCGCCGACAATATGTGGGGGGTATTCCCATGCGATCTGGAGGACGTGCATAGCTGGGGATTATAGCACCGCTGTGGGACGGCCACAATACGGCGCACCTGGTCTGTGACACACAGGTGTATAATACGTCTATCAGTGAAAGGCGGCGCGGCCATGTACAGCGAGCAGCAACCAGGCGCGGCTGGCGAGCTCCCCGGGCGCTTCCTCGAGATCGCCGAGCGCGAGGTCGGCCGGATCATCCTCGACATCCACGACGGGCCGGTCCAGAATATCTTCGCCGCCCTCTCGCAGCTCTACGTCGTCCAGAAACGCCTGTCGCAGCAGCCCGCCCACCCCCCCGACGAGCTGGAGCGGATCAGGCGCAGCGTCGGCCTGCTCGAGACGGCCCTCAACGATATCCGCACCTTCATGGGCGCCTTCCGCCCCCCCGAGTTCGAGCGCCGCGACCTGGTCTCTATCCTGGAGGGCCTGGTCATCCAGCACGAGGAGCTGACCGGCAACCCCGTCAGCCTCGAGCTCGGCGGCCCCCTGCCCCCCGTGCCCTTGCCGGTCAAGATCAGCCTCTACCGCATCCTGCAGGAGGCCCTCTCGAACGCCGTGCGCCACGGCGGCGCCGACCACCACAGGGTCGCCCTCGACAGCGACGGGCGCAGTCTGCTGATGGAGGTCGCCGACAGCGGTCGCGGCTTCGACGTGGCCGCCGTGATGCAGCGCCCCCTGGCGGGCCACTTCGGCCTGGAGGGCATGCGCGAGCGCGTCACCCTGCTCGGGGGCCGCTTCAGCATCGAGAGCACCCCCGGCAGCGGGACGCGGATCCGCGTCGAGCTCCCCATCGGAGCGCAGGCGTCTAGCCCCCAGCAGTCGTACCAATGATCCGCGTCTTCCTCGCCGACGACCACGCCCTCGTGCTCGAGGGACTGCGCTCGCTGATCGAGGCCGAGGGCGACATGGCTGTGGTCGGCACCGCCAGCGACGGCGACCAGGTCCTCGAGGCCGTGCGCGCCCTGGAGCCTGACGTGGTCGTGCTCGACCTTCAGATGCCCACCCTCAGCGGCATCGCCTGCCTCCAGCAGATCCGCGACGCCGGCCTGCCCGCCAAGGTGCTCATCCTCTCGGCCTTCTACGACGGCGACACCATGCAGTCGGCCCTGGAGGCCGAGGCCGACGGCTTCGCCCTCAAGACCGAGGCGCCCCAGCAGACCGTCGCCTGCATCCGGCAGGTCTACCAGGGCCAGCTGGTCTTCCCCCAGGCCGCCAAGCGCTGGCTGCGCCAGCAGCGCCAGCGCCCGGGCCCCGCCACCGATCTCTCCGAGCGCGAGGCCGAGGTGCTCGAGCTGGTGGCCCAGGGCCTGACCAACACCCAGATCGCCCACCGCCTCAAGGTCAGCGACAACACGGTCAAGTTCCACCTGCAGAACATCTACCAGAAGCTCGGCGTCGGCAACCGCACCGAGGCCGCGGGCATCTTCTTCAAGCTGCGGCAGGAGGGGCGCCGATGAGCCTGGGGCTCTACCTGCTCTTCGCCCTCGTCGCCCTCGCCCTCGTCGCCCTCGTCGTCACGCTGTGGCGCTTCTGGGCCGACTACGCCAACCGCTCGCCCGAGGACGAGGAGCTCGAGCGCGAGCTGGCCTCGCTCAACGACGCCCAGGCCAACCGCGTCAGCGACACCCAGCTCACCCGGCCCGTTGACCCCGACAGCGCCTGGCAGACCATGGTCAAGCGCGGCGGCTCGCCCCGCCGCCGAAGGCGCCGCGACCCCGGCCCGCCCCGCCGCCCCCCGCCCTAATCGCGCTCCGCCCGCGGCCCGACCCGCGCCGGCTCCCCATCGGCTATACTGCCCCTATGGAGAGCCCCCTCAGCAGCGCGACCCCGGACGCCGGCGCCACCTCGTTCGGCGCCTGGGTCAAGGGCCGCCGCCGCGCCCTCGGCCTGACCCAGGGCGACCTGGCGCGCCGCGTGGGCTGCGCCGAGGTGACGGTCAGAAAGATCGAGGCCGACGAGCGCCGCCCCTCGGTCCAGATCGCCGCCCTGCTCGCCGAGCAGCTCGCCCTCGCCCCCGCCGAGCGCGGCCGCTTCCTGCTCGCCGCCCGCGCCGCCCTCAGCCCCGAGGGCCTGCCCGAGCCCCAGCAGCGCCCCGCGCGCCTCCCCGCGCCGCCCACGCCTCTGCTCGGCCGCGAGGCCGAGGTCGAGGCCATCCTCGCCGCCCTGGCCCGCCCCGAGGTGCGCCTGCTCACCCTCAGCGGCCCGCCCGGCATCGGCAAGACCCGCCTGAGCCTCGAAGTCGCCCGCCGCGCCCAGGCCCCCTTCGGCGACAGCGTGAGCTTCGTGCCCCTGGCGCCCCTGCGCGACCCCGAGCTGCTGGCCGCCGCCCTGGCCCAGGCCCTCGAGGTGACGCCCGGCCCCGACGAGCCGGCGCTGCGCCGCCTGATTGCCCGCCTCCAGAGCCGCCAGCTCCTCGTCCTCGACAACTTCGAGCACGTGCTGCCCGCCGCGCCCCTGGTGGCCGAGCTGCTCGCCCACACCGCCGACCTGAAGATCATCGTCACCAGCAGGGCCGCCCTGCGCCTGCGGGCCGAGCACGAGCACCCCGTGCCGCCCCTGGCGCTGTCCGCCAGCCCCGGCGACGCTCCAGGCGCCGACCTGGCCGCCTCCCCCGCCGTGCGCCTGTTCGTCGAGCGGGCCCAGGCCGTCAGCCACGGCTTCCGCCTGACCGAGGCCAACGCGGCCGCCGTTGCCGCGATCTGCGCCCGGCTCGACGGGCTGCCCCTGGCGATCGAGCTGGCCGCCGCCCGCGCGCGGGCCCTCAGCCCCCAGGCCCTGCTCGAACGCCTCGGTCGGCGCCTCGACCTGCTCACCGACGGCCCCGCCGACCTGCCCCCGCGCCAGCGCACCCTGCGCGCCGCCATCGCCTGGAGCCACGAGCTGCTCGGCGCCGACGAGCGGCGCCTGCTCGCCTGGCTCGCCGTCTTCCGCGGCGGCTGGGCCCTCGACGACCTGGAGGGCGTGCTGAGCCGT
>DAOLDO010000647.1:0-4221 GCA_035327325.1 Chloroflexaceae bacterium
CACTACAGCGCGCTGACCCTGGCGGCCGTGGCGGCGCTCTGGGCCCTGTGGTACTGGAACCTGCTGGCGCCCCCCTGGTAGGGCGGCGCGGCGGGGGCGGCCCCTGTGCCGGGCGGCCCCACGGGGTCGCCCGTGCCTGCCTCCATCGGGCGTAAGGGCGGCCCAGCCTGGCCGCCCCCGGGGCCTGGCCAGCGCCAGCTCTCCCAGCGGCGAGTGGGCAGGCCCCTAGCCCAGCGTGGCCGCCACCTCGGGGCTGCGCCGCAGGGTCTGGAGGACGACGCAGTAGCGCTCGGTGAGCTTCAGCAGGGTCTCGCGCTGCTCGGGCGCGGCGTCGGTGTCGAGCTCGAAGCGCAGCCTGATGGCGCGGAAGCCGACGGGGGCCTCCTTCGCGACGCCGAGCGTGCCGCGGAAGTCCAGGTCGCCCTCGGCCCTGACCGTGCCGCCCCGCAGCTCGACGCCGATAGCGGTCGCGACCGCCCCAAGGGTCACGCCGGCGCAGGCGACCAGGGCCTCGAGCAGCATGTCGCCCGAGCAGACGGCCAGCCCGTCGCCGCCCGTGGCGGGGTGGAGCCCGGCCTCGACCAGGGCCCGACCGGTGTCAACCTTGCAGGTCACGCCCTCGCCGAGGCGGCCCTCGGCCCGCAGGGTGATCAGGGCCGCGTCCGGCTCGGCGCGGTAGCGCTCCTTCAGGGGCGCCTGCAGCGCCCGCAGCTCCTCAGCGTTCATCAGGTGCTCCTCCAAGTGTGCGTACCCCCAGTATAGCCCGTCCCCGGCCCCGGGCACAACTCGCGACGCGCTGCCGTCCCACGGCCAGGAGGTTTCGCCACACCCGCAGGCCGGGACGATCGGGCGGGCTTCTGGGAAGTGGGCCGCCATCGCGCCGCCTATACTCGACGCACATCAGCGAGTAGAGGAGGAACTGCGATGGGGACGACACCCTTCCTGATCGGCGCCGCGTCCTGGCTCGCCGCCACGGGCCTGATCGCGGCGTTCGCGCTGGCGGCCCTCGCCAAGCTGCGCGACGCCGAGGGCGCCCGCGCCGGCCTGCGCGCCTTCGGCGTGCCCGAGGCTCTGGCGGCGCCTGCGTTCGGCGCCCTCGCCCTGGGCGAGCTGCTGATCGCGGGCGCCCTGGCCCTCCCGCCCACCCGTCGGGCCGGCGCCCTCCTGGCCCTGGTCGCCCTGGCCGCCTTCACGCTGGCGATCGGGTGGCAGCTCGCGCGCGGCCGGCGGCCGGCCTGCGCCTGCTTCGGCGCGCTCTCGCGGGACGCGATCGGCTGGCGCAGCGTCGGCCGCAACCTGCTGCTCATGGCCCTCGCGGCGCTACTGCTCGCCCCGCCGTCGGCCGGCACCCCGGCCATCTCCCGCTGGCCCATCCCGCCCCCCGCGCTGCTCGCCCTGGCCTGCGGCGGGGCCGTCACGCTCTGGCTCGTGCTGCTCACCCGGCAGAACGGGCGCCTGCTCGCGCGCATCGAGCGGCTCGAGGGGCGGCCCCATCAACCGGCGCCCGAGCCTGCGCCCGCGGGGCCCCTGGCCGTTGGCGACCGCGTGCCGCCTCTCGGCCTGAGCGACGCCCGCGGCCGGCCCTTCGACCTGGGCGCCCTGCGCGGTCGCCCCGCGCTGCTGCTGTTCCTCGACAACGCCTGCGCCCACTGCCGCCCCCTGCTGGCCCGCCTGCGCGAGTCCCACGCGCCCGAGGCCGCGCTAGTTGTCATAACGGAGAGCGAGGCGCTGCGCCACGAGCTCCCGCCGTCCGTCGCCGTCCTGCTGGACCCCGGCTGGTCCACCCTGCCGCTCTTCCGCCTGCGCGGCACGCCCGCGGCGGTGGCCCTCGACGCCGACGGCGCCCTGGCGCAGCTCGCCGTGCACGGGACCAAGCCGGTCCAGGCCCTGCTCGACCAGGCCATCACCCAGGAGGTTCGCCGTGAAGTCGCACCCGTTTGACGCGTTTGCCATGCTGCTGGCCCGCGGCCTGTCGCGCCGCGACCTGCTGCGCCTGCTCGGGTCCGTGGCCGCGGCCGCAGCCGCGCGCCCCATGCTGCCCGGTCTGCGGCTCGCCGCGGCCGGCGGCGGGGCTCAGCAGGCGCCCGACGAGCCCCAGCCGCCCCCCTTCTGGCCGCCCGACTTCCCGCTCGACCCGCCCGGCAAGGCGATTGACGACTATGTGGACTGCATCGCCGCCGGCAATGACCCTGCCGACTGCGACAAGGGCGTGCCCTGGTGCGAGATCCGCGAGTACCTGTGGAGCCACGCCTTCCCCAACCTGACCGGCATCATCGAGACGGCGGGCCCCTTCGGCGAGGACTGCGGCACCACCGACTGCCTGCAGTGCTGCTACGTCCCCGCCAACAACGGCTGCCACTCCTCGTACATCGGCGAGGACGTGATCAACTGCACCCCGCGCATCTACGGCGAGGGCACCCGCGGTGTTGGCCTGACCCTGCTGCTCGACGAGCCGCCGCCCGACGGGACCTGCCTGTTCACCCCGCAGGTCTGCACCCACGTCGGCATCTGCATGCAGGGCGCGGAGGGCGTAGGGGCCGCCCACGCTCTGGCCGGCCCCCAGAGCTACCTGGCGGACCCCCGCGCGCTCAAGCAGCGCGCCCGCGTCTTCGCCATGTACGCGCTGGCCCAGGCCCGCCACTACCTCGACGAGTACGCGACCGACACCCCCGACGGCTCGCCCCTACAGGAGCTGCACGACGCGGTCTTCGGGCGCGGCTGGGCGACGTGGCGCGAGGACATGGCCGGCCTGAGCTTCGACCTGAACGACCCCCTGTTCCGCGTCGTGGACGGCGCCGACGCCCTGGTCGAGAGCGCGGCCCGCGCGAACGTCCTGCGCACCTTCGCTCTGCTGCGGCTGCTGAGCGGCCTGCCTAACCTGGCGGCGCGCCTCGCGCACGTCGAGTCGCGAGTCTGGGGCGCTGCCGACAGGGACGTCTACCTCGTCGCGACCCCCGACCCCGACGCGGCCCTCGCGGAGACGCTCGGCCCGCACATGGTCGCCATCCTCAGCCGCGTCCCGTCGCTGCAGGACTACCGGCTGCTCGCCGTCCCGCTGCCAGGCGAGGCCGGCGCGGGCGGCACCTACGGCGGCATGCCGCTCGGCCGGCCCCCGACGCTGCGGCTTGAGGCGACGGCTGCGGGGCTCGCGGTCGCGCTCACGGCGACGCTGGAGGACCCGACGGGCGGCGCGGGGCCGGCGCGGCCCGTGGCGGTGGACTGGGGCGACGGGCGGGTGAGCCACGGCGAGCTCCCGGCGGGGCAGGCGAGCCTCACCTTCGCGCACGAGTACGCGGCGGGCGGCCGCTACGCGATCTACGTGGTGGCGGCCAACACGAGCGGCCTGCGCGGCGCCGCCTGCGCCGTGGTCGAGGTCGCGGCCCCCGCCGGCGCGGCGCTCGCCCGGCCCGCGCAGGCCGCGCCGCCCGTCTGTGTCCGCGCGGGCCTGACGGGGATCAGCGTCAGCAACCTGCCCTTCACCAAGGTGGCGCGGCTGTCCCTGTCCTTCACGGACGCGGCGGGCAACAGCTTTCTGGCTGGGCGCAGCCGCGTCGCCGAGGGGCCGACCAACATCACCGTGCCGGTGGAGCTGGGGGCGGCCTACGCGCACAACCCGTCGCGCGTGGAGGTGACGACGCTGACGGTCGAGCCGCGGCACAGCCTGACGGCGCCGAGCGGCGGGCGCGTGCCGTCGTTCACCCTGGCGACGCTGCTGCTGGGCGTCTTCTCGACCGCGCAGATGCGCCCGGTGGAGGTCGAGGTGCCGCTGCGGCCCGACCTGCTGGCGCTCTACACGGCCGGGGCCGTGGCGCCGCTGCCCGTCTCGGCGGTGACGGTGAGCGGGGACGGCACGCTGACGCTGCCGCTGCTCTACCGGGCGGCGACGGGCGCGCCGTGGGAGCGGGTCGAGCGGGTCGAGATCGCGCTGGCGGCGGAGCTGTTCGCGGGGCTCGCGCTCGACGCGGCGCCGACGTCGCTGCCGGTGGGCACGCGGGCGACCTGGGTCGAGCGGCGGCCGGGCACGTTCGAGCGCGTGGCCGACCCGGGACCGCCTGACGGCGAGGGGCCGCCGCCCGAGGGCCCCGCGTCCCACAGGGTGTACGCGCCCCTGGTCGTGCGGTAAGGCAAGGTGCCAGAAGGGCGTATGCCGCTTGACGGTCGCTCCCGACCTCACCCCCGCCTCGCGTTGCTCGGCTCCCCCTCTCCATATTGGAGAGGGGG
>DAOLDO010000648.1:0-1107 GCA_035327325.1 Chloroflexaceae bacterium
AGCGGCGGCCGGGCCGCCCTGGTTGACCCCCTGCGCCACACCGAGGTCTACCTTGACCTGCTCGCAGAGGCGGGCGCGACCCTGACCCACATCTTCGACACCCACGTCCACGCCGACCACATCAGTGGCGGCCCCGCCCTGGCCCAGGCGACGGGCGCCACCTACTACGTCCACGCCTACGACGCCATCCACCCGATCGATATGCTGCCCGCCACCATCGCCTACACCCACACCCAGGAGGGTGACCGCTTCCAGGTCGGCGAGGCGACGATCACCACCCGCTGGTTCCCCGGCCACACCCTCGGCCAGGTCAACTACCGCCTCGACGCGCCCGACGGCCGGAGCGCCCTGTTCACCGGCGACGGCATCTTCCTGCGCTCGTTCGGCCGGCCCGACCTTGGCGGTCGGGGCGAGGCGTGGACCCCCATGCTCTACCGCTCGCTCACCGAGCGCCTGCCGGCCATGGCCGACGACAGCACGCTCATCCTGCCGGCCCACTTCAGCGCCCTGGACGAGGGGACGGCCGACGGCGTCTTCGCCGCGCCCTACGGCGAGGTGAGGCGCACCAACGAGGCCCTGCGACCGCGCGACGAGGCCGCCTTCACCAGCTACGTGCTGGGCCACCTGCCCGTCTTCCCGCCCGAGTACGTGGAGATCAAGCGCGTCAACATCGGCCTGGTCACGCCCTGCGAGGGCAAGGCCAGCGAGCTCGAGCTCGGCAAGAATATCTGCGCCCTGGCGGGCGCGTAAGCCAGAGAGAGGACCCCGATGAACTACGACCAGACCCTCGACGTGAAGGGCGCAAAGTGCCCCATGCCCCTGGTGAAGAGCCGCAAGGCGATCGGCGAGCTGCCCGTGGGCCAGGTGCTCAAGGTGGTCGCTACCGACCGCGGCTCGGTCGCCGACTTCCAGGGCTGGGCCAAGGCTGCCAGGAACGTGGAGCTCGTGGCCCAGGAGACAGTGAGCGAGGCCGGCCAGGACCTCTACATCCACTACCTCAAGCGCACGGCCTAACGAAGGCTGGGGGACGAAGGCTGCGGGATGCAGTCTCGGGCGCCCCGCCCACACCGCGTACGCCATATGCCGTAGGGGCGCCCCAGCGTGGGC
>DAOLDO010000648.1:1207-4215 GCA_035327325.1 Chloroflexaceae bacterium
CCCGCCCACACCGCGTACGCCATATGCCGTAGGGGCGCCCCAGCGTGGGCGCCCCCGCCCGGGGCGCCCCGCCCAACAGGAACCCACAAATGACCATTGATTCCATCGAGCTGAAGGATACCCAGGCGCTCCTGGAGCGCATCGCCGGCCTGGAGGACCGCGTCGCCGAGCTGGAGGCCCACCCCGCCCAGGGCGTCGAGGACCGCGTTGCCATGGTCGTCTTCTCAGGCGACCTGGACAAGGCCATCGCCGCCTTCATCATCGCCACAGGCGCCGCCTCCATGGGCCTCGAGGTGAGCATGTTCTTCACCTTCTGGGGCCTCGGCGCCGTCAAGAAGCAGAGGGTCTTCGCCGGCAAGGGCCTGCTCGAGCAGGGCTTCACCGCGATGCTCCCCGGCAAGCTCGGCGACACCGGCCTCTCGCAGCTCAACTTCTTCGGCGCCGGCGCGCAGATCATCAGGGGCCTGATGAAGAAGCACGACGTCTCGTCCCCCGAGGAGCTGTTCGGCCTTGCCCAGGAGCTCGGCGTGCGCATGGTCGTCTGCGACATGTCGCGCGAGCTGCTCGGCATCAGGGACGCCGAGCTGGTGGACGGCCTGGAGACCGGCGGCGTGGCCACCTTCCTCGGCGACGCCGCCCGCGCCAAGGTGACGCTCTTTATCTAGGGCGCTGCCGCTGCGCTCGCAGCACCTCCGGCGGGGTTCGTGGCTCGTTGACACGCTGGTTTCCCCCGCAGACCTCACCCCCGCCGCTACGCGCCCCCCCTTCTCCGCTGCGGAGAGGGGGACGGGGGGTGAGGTCCGCGCCGCCCGCCAGGCGCAGCAAGCCCCTCCGAAGCCTTGTCTTAGCGAGAAAGTAGAAGCCATGTTCCGCAGCCTCTTCGGCGGCCAGCGCGCCGCCCCCGCCGTCGCCGCCATCACCGCGTCCGAGCTGCAGCGCCGCCTCGCCGCCGGCGAGCGCCTGTTCCTGCTCGACGTGCGCTCCTCCGAGGAGTACGCCCACGACGGCCGCATCGCCGGCAGCCACCTGCTGCCCCTGCCCATGCTCGCCCTGCGCCTGAACGAGCTGCCGAAGGACGCGCCGATCGTCTGCGTCTGCCGCTCGGGCAACCGCAGCGGCGTCGCCGCCGAGCAGCTGGCCCGCCAGGGCTTCAGCGGCGTGATCAACCTCAGCGGCGGCATGCTCGGCTGGGCCCGCGCCGGCCTGCCGACCCAGCGCGGGTAGCGGGAGCACCACCATGAACAACGCCCCCCCTTGCGGCGCGCTCCAGGCCCACGCCGAAGGCGCCGCCCTGCGCTCCTACGCCGTCACCCCGGACGTCCTGCTGGCCGCCCAGCCCGGCCCCGAGGACTGGGCCCGCCTCGCCGAGGCCGGCTACACCACCGTCCTGAACCTGCGCTCCGATCCCGCGCGCGCCGCCGAGCAGGCCCGCCTCGCCGAGGCCGCCGGCCTGCGCTACCTCCACCGGCCATGGCCCGCCTACGAGCTCGAGCGCGAGCACATCGCCGAGCTGGCAGCCCTGGTCGAGGCGCCCCGGGCCGGCCGGCTGGTCTTCCACTGCCGCAGCGCCACCCGCGTCGGCCTGATGTGGCTGCTCTACCGCCAGCTGCGCCACGGCTGGAGCCGCGAGCGGGCCGAGGCCGAGCTACGCGCCGCCGGCTACGACGACGACGCCATGGCGACCTTCGGCTTCTGCGCCGACGACTACTTCGAGCGCGCCGCCGCGCCCGTCGCCGAGTAGCCCCGGGGATCAACCAATGGCGACCTCACAGCCCATGCCCACGCGCGCCCCCCGTGCGGCTCAGGCCACCGGCCTGGGCCGCTACCTGCCGTCCGCCCACTGGCTGCGCCACTACCGCCGCGGCGACCTGCCGAGCGACCTGGTGGCCGGCCTGGTCACGGCGATCATGCTCATCCCCCAGAGCATGGCCTACGCCCAGCTCGCCGGCCTGCCCCCCCAGGTCGGCCTCTACGCCTCGGTCGTGCCCCTGATCGTCTACGCGCTGCTCGGCACATCGGGCCAGCTCTCGGTCGGCCCGGTGGCGATCACCTCGCTGCTGGTCTTCAGCGGCGTCGGCGCCCTGGCCGAGCCCGGCAGCGCGCGCTACATCCAGCTCGTGCTGCTGCTGGCCCTGATCGTCGGCGCGATCAAGCTGCTGCTCGGCGTGTTCCGCCTCGGCGTGGTGCTCAACTTCATCTCGCACCCCGTCCTGGCCGCCTTCACCACCGCCTCGGCCCTGATCATCGCCGCCGGCCAGCTCAAGTACCTCCTCGGCTACAGGGTCGGCGGCGAGCGCTTCTACGAGACGCTCTACCATGCCATCGCCGGCCTCGGCGCGACCAACCTGGTCACCCTGGCCATCGGCCTGGCCAGCGTCGCCCTGCTGCTCTTCTTCCGCAGGGGCTTGCGCCCCATGCTGGTGCGGGCCGGGCTCCGGCCCCTCGCCGTAACTTTGATCGTCAGCGGGGCGCCCCTGGTGACGGTGCTGGTCGGCACCACGCTCACGTGGCTGCTGCGCCTCGACCAGGTCGCGGGCGTGGCCGTCGTCGGCGCCATCCCGCCCGGCCTCTCGCCCCTGAGCTGGCCGGCGCCGAGCCTGGCCGACGCCCGGGCCCTGCTGCCCGCGGCCCTCACGATCGTGCTGGTCAGCGTGGTCGAGTCGATCGCCGTGGCCAGGGCCCTGGCCAGCAGGCGCCGCCAGGCTATTGACCCCAACCAGGAGCTGGTGGCCCTCGGCGCGGCGAACCTGGCCGCCGGCCTGTTCAGCGGCTACCCCGTCACCGGCGGCTTCGCCCGCTCGGTGGTCAACGCCCAGGCCGGCGCCGTCACCGGGCTGGCCTCCCTGATCACCGCCGGCGGCATCGCGCTCATCCTGCTCTTCTTCACCCCGCTGTTCTACTTCCTGCCCCAGGCCGTGCTCGCCGCCACTGTGATCGTCGCCGTCTTCGGACTGGTGAACCTCAAGGAGCCGCGCCACATCTGGCTGGCCAACAGGGGCGACGCCCTC
>DAOLDO010000649.1:0-4208 GCA_035327325.1 Chloroflexaceae bacterium
GCCGCCCCCTACGCCCCGAACAGCCGCACCACCAGCAGCATCCCCTCGCGCACCGTCACCCGCGCCGGGGGCTCCACGATCACATTGCTCACCCCGCGCGAGCGCTCAAAGCGCAGCTCGGCGTCCTCCAGGGGGTAGCGCAGGCCCCGCGTGGAGATGCCGCGGGCCGGCCCACCCACGGGCAGCAGCGACACCGTCTCGCCCGCCGCGCCGGGGATGGGCGTCGTGCCCCGCGCCAGGTAGGCCTCCTGCCCCACGTCGAGCAGGCGCGCGCGCCGCCCCTCCAGCTCGGGCATAGCCAGCAGGGCCACGTTCGAGAGCCCCTGGTCCCACCGGCCGCCGAGGGCGCCGAGCACGTCAATCTGCGTGGCCCCCCGGCCCACGGCGTAGAGCAGGGCCAGCTCGAGGTCGGTCTCGTCCTTGTCGGGCGGGTGGCGCAGGATCGCGGCCCCGGCGGCGGCAAGGGCAGCGGCGACCTCCGGGCGCAGCGAGTCGAGGTCGCCGATCACCGCGTGGGGCGTGACGGCGGCCGCGTGCAGGGCGTTGCCGCCCCCGTCCGCGGCGACGAGCAGGTCGGCCCGGGCCAGCAACTCGAGGAACGGGGCGGCCTCGAATGTGGGCGCGTTGGCGACGACTACGGCGTGCATAGGGACAGTCTACACTATTCCTTGATGCTGCGCCCCGCCAGCCCGGCGCCCCACAGCCCGTCGTCGGGGAGCCGGTCCTCGTCCGGGCGGAACAGCTCGCGCACGTCGGCCGCGCGGCGCAGCTGGCCGAAGGTGGTGGCGATGAAGGTCACGCGCCGCAGGCGCGTCGCGGGGACCGGCAGGGGCAGGGCCGCCAGGGGGCCGAGGTCCACGCGGTAGTAGCGCTCGCCGGCCCGCGGGTGATCGGCCTCGGCCGGCAGCAGCTCGCGGCGGGTCAGCACGGCGTAGCGCAGCACCGGCGCGTAGTAGCGCACCGACCAGCGCTCGGCGCCGAAGGCCGCCGTCTGGTAGAAGGCCAGGTAGTCGGCGGCGAAGCGCGGCGGCACCCGCGCCATGGGCACCCGGTACCAACCCTCCTCGCGGGCCAGGGCCATGTCGCGTGGCCGGGTCACCACGGCCACCAGCACGCGGGCCTCGTCGTCGGGTTCGTCGTCGCGCATAGGGCATCCGGGGTACAATGGAGACAGGTCTACTGCCTATACCGCCGAAAGCGCGCCAACGATATGCTCCGTCTCCTGCTCGCCCTGATCTTCACCCTGGCCCTCGCCGCCTGCGCTGCCCCCCAGCCCGAGCTGCGGGCCAGCCTCGACGCGGTCGAGGTGCTCGGCGGGGGCGCCGGCGAGGGCTTCGCCCGCGTCCTCGAGCCCAGGCCCTTCGTGTTCCCGGCTGACCATGGCCCGCACCCGGGCTACAGCATCGAGTGGTGGTACTACACCGGCAACCTCGACGCCGGCGGGCGCCACTTCGGCTTCCAGCTCACCTTCTTCCGCAGCGCCCTCGCGCCCGAGCTTCCCCAGCGCCCCTCGGCCTGGGGCGCCGCCAATGTCTACATGGCCCACCTGGCCGTCAGCGACGTGGCCGCAGGGCGCTTCTACGCCTACGAGCGCTTCAGCCGCGACGCCGCCGGCCTCGCCGGGGCCACGGGCGAGCCCTTCCGCGTCTTCCTCGAGGACTGGTCCGCCGAGGGCTCCGGCCCCGAAGGCATGACCATGCGCCTCCGCGCCGCCGAGGGCGAAGTCGCCCTCGACCTCACATTGGAGAGCGCCAAGCCCGTCGTCCTCCAGGGCGACCGGGGGTTCAGCCAGAAGGGCCCCGAGCCCGGCAACGCCTCGTACTACTACTCGCTGACCCGCATGGAGGCCGCGGGCGAGCTGGTCGTCGCCGGCGAGCGCCACCAGGTCGCCGGCCTGGCCTGGATGGACCACGAGTGGGGCAGCAGCTTCCTCTCGCGCGACGCCGCCGGCTGGGACTGGGTGAGCTTGCAGCTCGACGACGGCCACGACCTGATGGTCGCCCAGATCCGCGGCGCCGAGGGCGTCCTGCGCAGCTTCGGCGCCCTGGTCGCCCCCGACGGCGCCACGACGCCCCTGGACCCCGCCACGATCGGCCTCGAGCCCCTCGACACCTGGCGCAGCCCGCGCAGCGGCGCCGTCTACCCCAGCGGTTGGCGCCTCACCGTGCCCGCCGCCGGCGTGGATCTCGAGCTGCGCCCCTACCTCCAGGACCAGGAGCTGCCCGTCACGGTGCTCTACTGGGAGGGGGCCGTGCGCGCGACCGGCGCTATCGGCGGCCGCGCCGTTGGGGGTGACGGTTATGTCGAGCTGACCGGCTATGGTCAGTAACCCGCCGCTCACCATCGTGACCGGCTTCCTCGGCAGCGGCAAGACCACCCTGCTGCGGGCCCTGCTCGAGCGCGGGGCCGACGGCAGGCGCGTCGCCATGGTCGTCAACGAGTTCGGGCAGGTCGGCCTCGACGGGGCGGCCCTGGAGCGCGCCGGGGCCCCCGTGGTCGAGCTCCCCGGCGGCTGCGTCTGCTGCGAGGCCGGCTCCGACTTCCTGCTGGCCGTCGAGGAGCTGCGCGACTACGAGCCGGACCAGATCGTGGTCGAGGCCAGCGGTCTGGCCGAGCCGGGCGGGATCATCAGGCGGGCCAGGGGCGCCGGGCTCGCGCTCGACGCCGTGGTGGCCGTGGCCGACGCCGCCAACCTCGACGAGGCCCTGGCCGCCTCGCCAGTGGCGGCGTGGCAGCTGCGCAGCGCCGACCTGATCGTGCTCAGCAAGGTTGACCTGGTCGCGCCCGCGGCCCGCGCCGCCGCCGAGGCCCGCCTGCGCGGGCTGAACCCGCGCGCCGCGGTCGTCCCTGCGGCCTACGGCGCCGTCCCCGCCGGGCTCCTCTTCGGCCCGCGTCCCCCCGGCGAAGAGCCCGAGCCCGCCCCCGGCCACGGCCACGGCGACGGCTTCGCCGCCGTGACATGGCGCTCGGATGCGCCGCTGCGCCGGGCGGCCCTCGAGGCGGCCCTGGCCCACCTGCCGGCCACCGTCTACCGGGCCAAGGGCCTCGTCCACTGCACCGACGCGCCCTGGCCGGACGAGCTGCACCTCGTCTGCGGGCGCCACGCGCTCACCGCGGTGCGCCTGAGGGAGCCGGCCGCGCCCCTCAACACGCTGGTGCTGCTCGGCCCGGGGCTCGACGCCCGCGCCGAGGCCCTGCGCGCCGCCCTCGACGCCTGCGCCGACACGCCCGAGCGCGCCGCCGGCTGGCGCGAGCGCTACGCGGCGCTGTTCGCGTGATGCAGGCGGCCCCTCGCGGGCGGCCGTACGGGCGGCCCCACGTAGCCGCCCCGCCCGGGGGCAGCAACCCCTCAGGGCGGCTCGGATATCCTCACCACGAAGCCCACGAAGAGCACGAAGGGCCGATAGAGGCCGTGCCAATCCTGCCCCGCGCTGCCGCTCGTACGGCACCGCCGCGCTCATCGCGGCAGAGCAGCGCTCCCCACCTTCGTGATCTTCGTGGCCTTCGCGGTTAAACAGCAGCCCCGCCCTGCGAGGCCCTACCGGCCCAGCGCCCGCCCCAGGGCGTCCAGCGCGATCGCCGTGGTCAGCCCCGGCGCCCCGGCGAAGTACGGCGGGTAGCCGGTGTAGGCCAGACCGATCGGCCAGGCCCCGTCGGCGCCCTGGGCCGCGAGCAGCGCGCCAAGCAGCGGCCGCGCGCCCCCCGCGTCGCCCAGGGCCAGCATGGCCGCCGCCGCGCACGCGAGCTGGAAGGGCTCGCCCGCGCCGACGGCCCTGGCGTGGGCGAGCAGCGCGGGCGCCGCGGGTGAAAGGGCGCGGGCCGGCCCGTCGGCCAGGGCCCTGGCCAGGGCGTAGACCAGCAGGTGCGGCGAGAGGCAGTAGTCGCTGGCGCGCCCCAGGTCTCCGTCGATCTGCGCGCGCAGGTAGGCCGCCGCCCCCGGCAGCTCGAAGCCCGCCAGGGCGGCGCAGAAGACCACGTTGGCGTTCACCAGGGGGTCGAGCTGCCGCGCCAGCATATGCTCGCCGCCGTTGACGCCGGCCCAGGTGTAGTAGGGCCCGCCCGGCGCCGCCTCGTTCGCCCAGAGCAGCCGGAAGAGGCGCAGGTCGGGGCCCTCGCCCAGCGCGCAGAGGGCCGCGGCGGCGCAGGCGGGGTCGTCGAGGTCGGGTGGCACGCGGGGCGTGGCGCGGCCCTCGTAGCTCCACGAGCCG
>DAOLDO010000650.1:0-4194 GCA_035327325.1 Chloroflexaceae bacterium
CACCCACCGCGCGAAGCCCCACGCCCCACCCGGGCGTGGGGCTTCGGCGTGCGCCCCGGAGCAGCGCGAAGAGGCGCCGTCTGTCGGCTCGACCCTCAGGCCGCGCCGTGTGCAAGCCGCGCCTCAGGTGTGGTCGCCTGGTCAATCCGCAGCGCCCGATACCGCGGCGCGAGCCAGCGCAGGCCAAGCCAGGCGGCCAGGCCGGACAGGATCATGATCGCCTCGAACGTCCAGACGTGCGCGAGCGTGTCAATACCGTGGATATGCACGCAGGCCGCCGCCGCGGCGTCAACCGCGGTCTTGAACCCCAGGGCCAGCCAGAACCAGCGCGCCCGGCGCGTGTTCACGGCGTAGAAGATCAGCACGTTGCAGCACATGTGGATGAAGATCGCCCCCAGCCGCTCGACGACCGGCGCGAGCACCCACAGGGCATTGCCCAGCTGTGCCGCCACCTCGGGGGGCGGCGGGTGCACCATCGAGATCATCATCGAAGCCAGCGTGCTCGACAGCGATATCACGCCGAACAACAGCGCCTCGACCGCGCCAAACCCGATGCCGAACGCGATCGCCTGTGGCCAGGCGGCCTTGCCGAGGCGCGTGTAGTTCAGCAGCAGCGCCACCAGCCCGACCTCGAAGACACCGGTCAGCGCGCCGACATACACCATGAACAGCGGGACGCCCAGCGCCGGCAGCGCCTGGTTGACCGCCGTGTAGATCGGCGGGTTGAACGGGATGGCCCAGGCGAACTTGAGGGCCACGGTCACGCCCCAGGCCAAGGCGCCGAGGCTAAGGCCGGCCCAGCCGAGCTGGCGCCGCACCGCGTACGCGGCAAAGCCGAGCGCCACTACGATCATCCCGATCCCGCTGAGCAGGGCAAGGGCGGGCACGGCCGCCGACGCCGGATCGCCCGTGGTCAGCAGCGATACGTGTAGTTCGTGCATCAGAACAGTCCTCGCTAGTGCGCCTTCAGCGCAGGGTCCAGGGTGGAGGGCAGAGGGTATGGCGTCCTGAAGCGGGGGCGCTCCGCGTGTGGCGTTGATCAGTCCGCCGTGCACATGTCCCCATCCATACCATCGTATGGCAGTGCGGACGAGCGTGGCGAAAAAGATCGGTCTCACATCGAGAAGATCCCTTTATTTTGTTAGTCACAAAGAATGGGCCGCGCGGCGGAGCGCCGGCTCAACCTGAACGGCCCGTTGGAAGCGTAGCCCAAGCTGTGGTATGGTGAGCCAGCGCGTACCAGAAAGCCCGGACGACAGAGGGATCGCTCCCGCTGGTGAAACCCTATGACCAATGACTATGACGCCGCGCTCCCCGGCGTACACCAGGCGCCAAACATCCAGACGGCGCCGGAGGTCTACGAGCTCGAGAACCGGGCGGTTGACCCCGAGGGGCTGATCGAAGCGGCAATGTGGCGGCTGGCACCCTGGGCGGGGAAGGTGTTTCTCGACCTGGGGGCGGGCACGGGCTTCCACCTCGCGCGCTGGCACCGCCACGCCGCCCACGTCTTCGCCGTGGAGCCGCACGCCCCCTCGCGCCTGGTCGCGATGCGCCGCGCGGCCGAGCAGGGCCTGCTCAACACCTCGGTGCTCAGCGGCTCGGCCGAGCGCACGCCCCTGCGCGACCGGTCGGTTGACGTTGTCCAGGCCCGCTTCGCCTACTTCTTCGGCCCGGGCGCCGAGCCCGGGCTCGCGGAGCTGGAGCGGATCGTGCGCCCGGGGGGCGCCGCGTTCATCGTTGACAACGACCTGCGCGGCGGCACCTTCGCGGCCTGGCTGCGCCAGAGCCCCCACGCCCCCCAGCCCGACCCCGCCGCCGTCGAAGGTTTCTGGGCTGACCACGGCTTCGAGCTGGATCGGATCGCCAGCGAGTGGCGCTTCGAGCGTCGCGCCGACCTCGAGGCGGTGGTGCGCCTGGAGTTCGGCGAAACCCTCGCCGAGCGTCTGCTGGCCGGGCACGCGGGCACGCGGGTCGAGTACCACTACTGCCTCTACTGGCGGCGCTACTGACGAGGCCGACGAAGGGTGGGGGTCACGATGGATAGGACCACGGCGATGCGATGGGAACAGCTGCGCGCCGAAGACGGCGCCGCCCGACAGGAGGCGCTCGCCGCGCTGCTGGCGGCGACCGAGCAGCCCGTAGACTGGGCCTACGAGGTCTGGGACCAGCTGGTCGCCACGCTCAGCCACAAGGACGGCCACCAGCGGGCGATCGCCGCCCAGCTGCTCTGCAACCTGGCCAGGAGCGACCCCGAGCAGCGCGTGCTGCGCGATTTCGACGCGCTGCTCGCCGTGACAAGGGATGCCAAGTTCGTCACGGCCCGCCACAGCCTCCAGGCCATCTGGAAGATCGGCGCGGTCAGCCCCGAGCACCAGCGGCTGCTCGTCGAGCGGCTGGCGCAGCGCTTCCGCGAGGCCGCGGCCGAGAAGAACGGCACCCTGGTGCGCTACGATATCATCGAGGGCATGCGCAAGCTCTACGAGCAGGTGCCGGATGCGCAGCTGCGCGAACTGGCCCTGGCCCTGATCGCGACCGAGACCGAGAGCAAGTACCAGAAGAAGTACGCCGCCGTCTGGCGCAAGACCTGAGGGCTCGCTGGCCCAGAAAGGCGCCCGCCTGAGCCGCCCCTTCGCGCGGGTGCAGCCGCCCGGCCGCCGGCGGTGAAGAAACTATCACGATGCGTCGCGCAGCGCTCGCCGGCGAAAGGGTCCCCGATGAAGCGTGTTCGGCTCCTCCTTGCAGCGCTCGCCTGGCTGGCGCTGGCCGCCTGCCAGGCGCCCGTGGCGAGCGTGCCGGCTCCGGCCACGCCTGAGGCGCCCGCCCCCGCGCCAACCCCGCCGCCGGGCTCGGCCACGGGCGCTCCCCAGATCCCGGCGCCGGCGCCGCCCGCGCCGCCCGCGCCGACGGCCCCACCGACCGCGGCGGCGCCGCCAAGCCTTCAGCAGCCGGGGCCACCGTTTCGCCGAGCGCTGGCCCTTGAGGAGCCGCGGCAGGAGGGCGAGGAGATCAGGCGCGTGCAGCAGCGCCTCGCCGACCTCGGTTACCGCCAGGTCGGCCCGGCCGACGGCATCTTTGGCCCGGCCACGGAGGCGGCGGTGCGCGCATACCAGCGACAGGCGGGCCTGGCGGTTGACGGCATCGTCGGCCCGCAGACCTGGGCCCACCTGTTCAGCGCCGGGGCCGCCGGGGCAATCCACCCGATCATCATCGCGGGGCCAAACTGGCTGCTCGGCGCCTCCAGCGCCACGGGCTGGCTGGACGGACCTGAGGCCGCGGGCCGGCTTGTCGGCGGCGAGCGCTATCAGGTTGTCGGCGCGGCCCCGGCGACGGGCGCAAAGCCACAGCCGATCGAGGTCATCTGCCAGGATACGTTCACTGTTGCCCTGAGCCCGGCCCCAAACGCCCGCCAGACGATCGCCGTCGCGGGCGACTGGGAGCTTTCCCCGCGGCAGCCGATGGACGAGGACCCCGCGGCCTATGAGCAGGCTGTTACAACCGTGCTCCAGGCGAACGGCATCGCCGAGCCGGAGGTGCGCGTCACCGGCGTCAAGCGGGTGGACCTGGACAATGACGGGGGCGGCGAGATCATCATCAGCGCGTCGCGTGACCGCGACAACGCCCTGACGCCCGCCGTTGATGCGGGCGACTACTCGCTGATCCTGGTTCAGCGGGCGCTGGGCGACCGGGTTGCCACGCTGACGGTGGTCGGGAGCTATTATCCGGTCGCGGAGGCGTTCCGAGCGCCGCAGGAGCACCGGCTGCTGGGGGTGCACGACCTCAATGGCGACGGCAGGCTGGAGCTTCTGGTCTTCAGCCAGTACTACGAGGGCGCGTCGGCCGCCGCCTACAGCATAAACGACACGCGGGCCGAACAGGTGCTGGCCACCGGCTGTGGCGTGTAGAGCGACGGCGCGGCCCGCGCTCTAGCTGCACGCCTGCGAGGGCCGCTCGCCGCGCACAAGGGCGGATACTACAGGCGTAGTGAGCCAGGAGGCCGTCGTCAGGCCGCGCCGGTCGCCTGGCGCGGCAGCGCCCCCCGCGCCAGGGGCCGCATGCCGAAGAGGAAGCGCAGAGCGTTCACCCGCCGGATCAGGTACTTATAGGCCAGCACCATGTCCAGGTGCCCTTACCGCATTGCCGACCTCACCCCCCGGCCCCCTTGCCGCCTCAGCCCGCGACCCCGCGGTCTGAGGG
>DAOLDO010000651.1:0-4192 GCA_035327325.1 Chloroflexaceae bacterium
CGTCCTGGCCCTGCTCGCCCCCCTCGGCGTGCGCGCCTTCGGCGCCCGCGGCGCCGACCCGCTGGCCGACGCCCAGGTGGCCCCCGTGACCCGCGGCGACCTGACCCTGGGCGTGAGCGCCACGGGCCGGGTCGAGCCGCGGGTTCAGGCCGAGCTGGCCTTCGCCGGCGCCGGTGGCCGCGTGGCCGAGGTGCTGGTGGCCGCTGGCGACGCGGTGCGCCCCGGCGACCCCCTGATCGCCCTCGACAACCGCCAGCTGGCGGCCGCCCGCGACGCCGCCGCCGCGAACCTCGCCGTGGCCCAGGCCGACCTCCAGGCCGTGCGCGACGGGGCCACGCCCCAGCAGGTCGCCGAGGCCCAGGCCCAGGTGGCCGCCGCCCAGGGCAGCCTGACCCAGACGGAGGGCAGTGTCGGCCAGGCCGACATCGCCGCGGCCCGCGCCGCCGTGGAGGAGGCCCGCGCCCGCCTGGCCGAGCTGGAGGCCGGCCCCAGGAGCAACGAGCGCACCCGCGCCGCCACCGCCCTCGACGAGGCCCGCGCCGAGCTCGACCGCCAGCGCAGCGCCCTGGCCAGCGCCAAGGAGCAGGCCCGCCAGAATGTCGAGGCCAGGGCCAACGCCGTGCGCAACGCCCAGGCCGCCTACAGCACCGCCTTCTGGGACCTCGAGCACGTGAAGCTTTACGGCACCGACCCGCGCACCGAGCGGGCCCTCAACGGCGCCCAGCAGCAGGACTTCCAGGCCGCCTACGACCAGGCCGCCCGCGCCCTGGCCGACGCCGAGGCCGGCCTCGCCCAGGCCCAGGTGGACTATGACACCGCCAGGCAGAACGAGGTCAGCGGCCTGGCCACCGCCGAGGCCCGCGCGCGGGCGGCCCAGACCGACCTGGACGCGCTGCTGGCCGGCTCCGACGCCGACGACCTGGCGGCCGCCAGGGCCCAGCTGGCCCGCGCCGAGGCCGACCTGGCTGGCCTGACCGGCGCCGGGCGCGCCGGGGCCGTGGCCGCCCAGGCCGGCAACCTCGATGCCGCCAGGGCCCGCCTCGACCAGCTGACCGCCGACCCCACCGCGAGCGACCTGGCCCGCGCCGAGGCCCGCGTGGCCCAGGCCCAGGCCCAGCTCGACCAGGCCCAGATCCAGCTCGACGACGCGACCCTGCGCGCGCCCTTTGCCGGCGTGGTCGCCACGGTCAACGTGGCCGCCGGCGAGAGCGTCGGCGCCCAGGCGCCCCTGGTGCTGATTGACGTCAGTCGCTACCTGGTCAAGGTGACGGTGGACGAGGTGGACATCGCCAGGGTCCAGGCGGGCCAGACGGTCGAGGTGCTGATTGACGCCCTCGGCGAGACCCTGCCGGGCCAGGTCGTGCGCCTCGAGCCCCTGCCCCAGGCCGACAGCGCGGTGACGGCCTACCTGGTAACGGTTGAGATTGACCCGGCGGGCACGGCGCTCAAGCCCGGCATGACCGCCAGCGCCACCATTGTCGCCGACCGGCGCGAGGGCGCCCTGGTCGTGCCGGCCGCGGCCGTGCGCAGCGAGGGCGGCCAGGACGTGGTGGGCGTGGTGGTGACGGGCGAGGGCGACCGGCGGGCCGTCGAGGAGACTCCCGTGACCGTCGGCCTGCGCACCGACGCCGGCGTCGAGATTCTGAGCGGGCTGCCCGAGGGCGCCGAGGTGGTGATCCGCTGACGCGGGCATCGCGAGAGGAGCGAGCGGAGATGACGACAGACTACATCACCAGGCCCATCGTGCAGATGGAGGGCATGGTCAAAGAGTTCCCGACCGGCGACGGCGTGTTCCGCGCCCTCGACGAGGTGACCGTTACGGTGGAGCAGGGCGAGATGGTGGCGATCATGGGCCCATCGGGCAGCGGCAAGAGCACCCTCATGACCCTGATCGGCCTGCTCGACACGCCCACGGGGGGCCGCTACATCCTCGACGGCGAGGACGTGAGCGACCTGAGTCGGCTGGAGCAGGCCAGGGTGCGCAACCGCAAGCTGGGCTTCGTGTTCCAGAACTTCAACCTGCTGCCGCGCCTGAGCGCCCTGCAGAACGTCGAGCTGCCCATGGTCTACGGGCGGGTGGACGGGCGCGAGCGCAGGGAGCGGGCGCGGGCGGCGCTGGAGGCCGTGGGCCTGGGCCACAAGCTCGACAGCCTGCCCAACACCCTCTCGGGCGGGCAGAAGCAGCGCGTGGCCATCGCCAGGGCCCTGGTGCACAACCCGGCCATGATCCTGGCCGACGAGCCCACGGGCGCCCTCGACACCAGGACCGGGGCCGAGATCATGGCCCTGTTCCGCGATCTGAACCGCGAGCAGGGGCGCACGATCGTGGTCGTCACCCACGACCCCGAGATCGGCCGCCACATGGACCGGGTGATCGGCCTGCGCGACGGGCGCCTGGCCGAGAATATCCTCGGCGAGTACTACGGCGTCGAGGTCTTCGAGCGCGTCGAGCGCGCCCGAGAGCCCGTCCCCGTGCCTCGCGAGAAGGCGTTCGGGCAGGACTAGCACACGCCACGGACGGGCGTTCTGTTCTTTCCCACGAAGGGCACGAAGGGCACGAAGAAAGGGAGCACACACGGAGCCGCTGCTCTCTGCTCCAACCTTACGAGAGGCTCTGCCGGAGTCTTCGTAGCACAGCTTCGCTCCGACCTTCGCGCTCTTCGTGGCCTTCGTGGCAACAAGACAACCAGCCATTCCGGCCTTGCGGCGGCAGAGTATTAGCGAGAGCGGGAAGCGACTATGCTTAGAGAGCAGATCGGCATGGCCCTGGACAGCCTGCGGGCAAACAAGTTCCGCTCGCTGCTGACCATGCTCGGCATCATCATCGGCGCGGGCACCCTGGTGGCGGTTCTCTCACTGGGGAACGCCCTGCAGAGCAGCGTCTTCGAGCAGTTCATTGACCTGGGCACGCGGCGCATCGCCATCGAGCCGGGCGACCCGAACGCCAAGGGTGCCCGCGACGTGCCTGGCTACGGGCTGCTCTCGATCCAGGACTACAGGGCCCTGGAGGGTCTGGTCGCGGCGCGGCCGGACCTCTACCGGGCGATCGTGCCCGAGGTCGCTGTGAGCGCGCCGGTGCGCGCCGGCACCACGGCGGTGGACGCCCTGGTGGTCGGCACGAGCGAGCGCTACAAGGAGGTGCAGACCGTGCCCATGCTGGCCGGGCGCTTCCTGACGGACGCCGACGAGGCGGCGGGCGCGCGGGTGGCCGTGGTCGGCTACCTGGTGGCGCGCGACCTGTTCGGGGCCGACGAGGCGGCCCTGCGGGCAGCGGTTGGCCGCACGGTCGAGATCAACGGCCAGCCCCTCACCGTGGTCGGCGTGGTGGGCGAGAACGGCGGCCCCTTCTCGACCGACGGGCGGGTCTTCGCCCCTGTGAGCACGGTGCGCCTGCGGGTGGTGGGCGGGCTCGACCTGCCGGGCCGCGGCCTGCGCATGAGCGGCATCCTGATCGGGATCACCAGCGAGCAGCTGGTCGGGCCGGCCGAGGAGGCGATCGTGGCGACCCTGCGGGCCGCGCGCGATGTGCCCCCTGGCGCGATTGACGACTTCGAGATCAACACGCCCACCCAGGCCCTCGGCGTGCTGAGCGGGATCAACGGGGCGATCACGGGCTTCATCGCCCTGGTGGCGGGGATCAGCCTGGTGGTGGGGGGGATCGGGATCATGAACATCATGCTGGTGGCGGTAACCGAGCGCACCCGCGAGATCGGGGTGCGCAAGGCTCTCGGCGCCACCGACGGCGATGTGCTCAGCCAGTTCGTGCTCGAGGCCATGGCCCTGAGCATCGTCGGCAGCCTGATCGGCATCGCCGGTGCCATCGCCGTCGTCCTGCTGATCGGCCTGGCCGCCGGCATCGCCGCGCCGATCTCCTGGGCCGCCGTGCTGATCGCCCTGGCCTTCGCCTCGTTCATCGGCGTCGGCTTCGGCCTTTACCCCGCCCGTCGCGCCGCCCTGCTCCAGCCGATCGAGGCCCTGCGCTACGAATAAGTGATGGGGGAACCCGGTTCCCCCATACCCCTCCGCCCCGCGGTGAGGTGGGGGCGCCGGCAGCGCTCCGCCCCGCGGTGAGGTGGGGCGCCGGCAGCGCTGCGTCGCGAGGGGATGCGGGGGCGCCGGCAGCGCTCCGCCCCGCGGTGAGGCGGGGGCGCGGGGAGCGCTCCGCCCCGCGGTGAGGCGGGGGCGCGGGGAG
>DAOLDO010000652.1:0-4189 GCA_035327325.1 Chloroflexaceae bacterium
CCAGCGGGTCCTTGATCGCCCCCCGCTCGGTGAGGGGCAGCGCGGAGGCGCCGGGCGCCGGGGCGGCGGCCCGCGCGACGCGCACGCTGCAGACCTTGTAGTCGGGGATCTTGGCCCGCGTGTCGAGCCGGTCGTCGGTCAGCATGTTGGCGGCCGCCTCGGCGAAGTGGAAGGGGATGAAGACCACCCCCTCGGGCGAGCGCCCGGTCACCAGCAGGCGCGCCGTGATCGCGCCGCGCCGGCTCGCCACCTCGACCCAGTCGCCCGTGGCCAGGCCCAGGCGCGCGGCGTCGCCCGGGTGCAGCTCGACCGTGCACTCGGGCCAGATCTGCTCCAGGGCCGAGGCCCGCGTGAGCGTGCCGCCGTGCCAATGGTAGAGCACGCGCCCCGTGTTCAGCGCGAAGGGGTACTCGGCGTCGGTCTGCTCGCTGGTGGCGCTGTAGCTCACGGGCCAGAGCATCGCCCGGCCCCGCGGGAAGCTTTCCTCGAACAGGAAGGGGCTGCCGGGGTGGTCGAGGTCGGGGCAGGGCCAGTGGACGCCGCCCTCGCGCTCGAGGCGCCCATAGGTGACGCCGTACATCTCCGGCGTCACCCGGCGCAGCTCCTCCCAGATCGCCTCGGCGTCGGGGTAGTCCCAGCCGGCGGCGTCGCGGCCCTGGAGGGCCAGGGCGCGGCGGGCCAGGTCGGCGACGATCGCCCAGTCGGGGCGGGCCAGGCCCGGCGGCTCCACGGCGCGCCGCCCGCGCTGGATGCGCCGGTCCGAGTTGGTGTAGGTGCCGTCCTTCTCGGCGAAGCCGGCGGCCGGCAGGATCACGTCGGCGTAGCGGTTGGTCTCGTTGAAGAAGATGTCCTGGGCGACGAAGAACTCGAGCTGCTCGAGGGCGTGGCGGGCGTGGTTGAGGTTGGGCTCGCTCATCAGCGGGTTCTCGCCCATCACGTACCAGGCCCTGACGCCGCCGGTCAGGATGCCGTCCACCATCTCGGTCGTGGTCAGGCCGGTCTGGGTGGGCAGGGGGACGCCCCAGGCCCGCTCGAAGTCGGCGCGGGCCGCGGGGTCGCTCACTGGCCGGTAGGCGGTGTAGAAGCCGGGGATGCCGCCCACGTCCGAGCAGCCCTGGACGTTGTTCTGGCCGCGCAGGGGGTTGAGGCCGGTGCCGGGGCGGCCGACGTGGCCGCAGAGCAGGGCCAGGTTGATCAGGCTCAGGGCGTTGTCGGTGCCGTGGCTGCTCTGGCTGATGCCCATACCCCAGTAGATCGCCGCGGCGCCCGCGCCGGCGTACATCCTGGCGGCGGCGCGAATGTCGGCCGCGGGCACGCCGGTGATCGCCTCGGCCCACTCGGGGGTGGCCTCCTCGAGGCTCGCCAGGTACTCGGCGAAGCCCTCGGTGCGCCGCTCGACGAAGTCGGCGTCGTAGAGGCCCTCACCGACGATCACGTGGGCCATCGCGGTGAAGAGGGCCACGTCGCTGCCGGGCCTGTGGCGCAGCCAGAGGCTGGCGAAGCGGCACATCTCGGTCTCGCGCGGGTCAATCACGATCAGCCGCGCGCCGTTGCGGCGCACCGCCTGCTTGAGGAAGGTCGCGATCACCGGGTGGTTCTCGGCGGTGTTCGAGCCGGTGACGATGAAGCACTCGAGGTCCTTCATCTCGGCGATCGCGTTGCTCATGGCGCTCGAGCCGACGGCCATCTGCAGCCCCACCACGCTGGCGGCGTGGCAGAGGCGCGTGCAGTGGTCAATATTGTTGGTCCCGACCACCGCGCGCATGAACTTCTGGAGCAGGTAGTTGTCCTCGTTGCTGGCCTTGGCGCAGGCGTTGGCGGTGATGCAGTCGGGGCCGTGGCGGTCGCGCAGCGCGAGCAGGCGGCGGGCGACCAGGTCGAGGGCCTCGTCCCAGCTGGCCTCGCGCCAGTCGTCGGGGCCGGCGGCGGAGGCGCGCCGGCCAGGCGCCTGGGGCTCGCGCCGGATCAGCGGCGCGGTGAGGCGACCGGGGTGGTGCACGTAGTCGGTGCCGAAGCGGCCCTTCACGCACAGCCGCCCGAAGTTCGGGGCGACCGCGAAGGGCGCCTCGACGCGGAAGATCCGCCCGCCGGCGACGCTCAGGTCCACCTGGCAGCCCACCCCGCAGTACGGGCACGTCGAGCGCACGACACTGTCCGCTCGCATATCAGCCTCCACTTCTCAGCGCCGGGGCGACCAGGCGCACAGGCAGATCTGATTGCTCACCACGAAGGCCACGAAGGGCGCGAAGGGCGCGTGAGCAGCCCTGCCTTTGAGATCTGCCGAGCCGCTCGCGCGGCTGCGCCGTGCTCTGGGAGCGTGGGGGGATCGGCCTTCGTGATCTTCGTGCGCTTCGTGGTAACGATCTATCGCTCCGTTTCCGTCGCGCCTGGCCCGCCGGAGCGCAGCCTCAGCTCCAGCTCGTACTCCAGCTTGCCCTTGAGCGCCCCGGTGGGGCAGACGCCCACGCAGTTGCCGCAGAAGACGCAGGTTGTGTCGGGCATGTCCTCGCCGAAGGCCGTGGCGACGTGGCTCTCGAAGCCGCGGCCGCCCCAGGTCAGGGCGAAGGTGTGCTGCACGTCGTCGGCGCAGACCTGGATGCAGCGCCAGCACATCACGCACTGGCTGTAGTCGCGGATATAGAACGGGTTGTCCACGTAGACCGGGTGCTCGCGGCGCCTGCCCCCGGCGAAGCGCCCCGGGTCGGCGCCGTAGCGCGCGGCCTGGGCCTGAATCTCGGGGGCGTCGTGCAGGTCCACGGTCGAGGCGAGCAGCTCGAGCAGCACGCGCCGCGCGGTCTGCACGCGGGGCGAGGCGGTGCTCACGGCCATGCCGGGGGTGACGCGCACGACGCAGGCCGGCTGCAGGGTTCGGGCGCCGGCGACCTCGACGCAGCAGAGCCGGCAGACGGCGTTGGCGGTGAGCTCGGGGTGGTAGCAGAGGGTCGGGATCTCGGCCCCGGCCTGCCGCGCGGCCTGGAGGATGGTCGCCCCGGGGCTTACGCGCACCGGGGCGCCGTCTATGGTTAGCTCGATCGCCTGGGCGGGCTCGGCGGTCATGGGCGGCTCCTAAGGGCTACGCTCGGCGAGCAGCGGGATGGGGGCCAGCAGCCCGGGCCAGCGGCGGGCGGCGCTGAGGGTGGCGAGGGCGGCGGTCTGGCCGAGGCCGCAGATGCTGGTGTCGGTCATCACGGCGCCGAGCTCCTCGAGGGTGGCGAGGTCGTCGGGGCGGGCCGCGCCGGCGGCGAGGCGGCGCAGGATCTCGGCCTGGCGCTGGGTGCCCATCTGGCAGGGGTAGCATTTGCCGCAGCTCTCGTGGGCGAAGAAATCGCCGACGCTGGCGAGCACGGCGCGCATGTCCACCGTGTCGTCGAGCACGACGATCGTGCCGGCGCCGACGGTGCCGCCGACGGCGCGCATGCCCTCGAAGCTCAGGGGCGCGTCGAGGTGCTCGGGGGCGAGGAAGGTGCCGGCGGCGCCGCCGGTGAGCACGGCCTGGAGCCGGCGGCCCGGGCGCAGGCCGCCCGCCAGGTCCTCGACCAGGTGGCGCAGGGGCACGCCGAAGGGCACCTCGTAGACGCCGGGTCGCAGCACCGTGCCGCTCACGGCGAAGAGCTTGGTGCCCGCGGTCTCGGGGGTGCCGAGGTTGCTGTACCAGGCCCCGCCGTAGAGCATGATCGGCGGCACCTTGGCCAGGGTCTCGACGTTGTTGATCACCGTGGGGCGGCCCCAGAGGCCGGCGGTGGTGGGGAAGGGCGGCTTGAGGCGCGGGAAGCCCCGCTTGCCCTCGATGCTCTCCATCAGGGCCGTCTCCTCGCCGCAGATGTAGGCCCCGGCGCCGCGGCGCACCTCGACCCGGCACGAGAAGGCGCTGCCGAGGATGCGCTCGCCGATCAGGCCGGCCGCCTCGAGCTCGGCCACGGCGTGGGCGACCCGCTCGTAGGCCTGGCGGTACTCGCCCCGTATGTAGACGAAGCCGCGCTCGGCGCCGACGGCGTAGCAGGCGATCAGCAGGCCCTCGAGCACGCGGAAGGGGTCACCCTCGAGCAGCACCCGGTCCTTGAAGGCGCCGGGCTCGCTCTCGTCGGCGTTGCAGATCACATAGCGCGGGCCGGGCGGGTTGTCGGCGGTGAGCTGCCACTTCTGGCCGGCGGGGAAGGCCGCCCCGCCGCGGCCCACCAGCCCGCTCTCG
>DAOLDO010000653.1:0-4189 GCA_035327325.1 Chloroflexaceae bacterium
GGGGGGGTATGTCCCCGGTACCCCCCGCCGTAACGCTCTCTGCCCGCCGCGCCCGCTACACTGCCTGCATCCTGACGATGCCGAGGAGGCCGGCGATGAGCGAGAGCCCCCCCCGTGACGCCGCGAGCTGGGCGCGCAAAGCCCTTGGCGTCGCTGGCCAGTCCGTGCAGTTCGAGAAGCAGCGCCTGCTCTTCTGGCCCTCGCTGCTCCTCCTGCTCATCAGCTTCCCGCGGCGGGTCTGGCCCACCTCGCTGGCGCCGCGCACCGTCGCCGCGCTGATCTACCTGATCCCGGTGGCCGCGGGGCTGTTCACGCTGACCATGCGCAACTCGTCTCTTTACCTGATGATCCTGGTCGCCCAGCTTGGTCTGATTGTGGTGACCTTCGTGGTCGTGCCGACCTCAAGCCGGAGCAGATAACCCTGTGGCTGGCGCGCCGCTCCGACCGCGCGCCGTAACCCTTGGCCGCTCAGGCTGTCGCTGTGCTCCGCTCAGCGAAACCGACACTCGTGGCTCACCGCAGAGCCCACGCCGCAACTGTGCGCCGACGGCGCGGGCTTCGCCCGCAGCTGCGCCGGCTGCCGCGGCCTTCGCGCCGCCCTCCCGCCGATCTTCACCGCGCCCCTGGTCTGCCGAGGCTTCAGCTCCCGTTCGCGAACCAAGACGCTGAGAGTGGCCGTGAGGGGGTTGACGTGCGTCAACTGCCATAGCCGTTACCCTTCCCAGCGTGGCTCCTTTTGCCCACCGTATAACCCCAACGCCCTCGAGCTCGCCACACCTTCGCTGAGCCGTCCGCGTAACTCTTGACACTGCCTGGCCTGACGACCAGTAGGTGACAGCTCCAGGCCCTCCACCTATCGCGCCAATCCGCTCGCTCCGTTGGCATGGTATCCGGCACTACGCATGAGGCGCTCAACCGCCTGCTGGTTTCGCGCCAGCTCCGTCTCTAGATCCACGACCAGGCCGGGATTGGCGTGGGCAGTGGCAGCAACCCAGAGCGCGATGGCCGTCTCACGCACCGCGATGAAGAGGTCGAGGTAGCGGACCTGGTCGTCGGGCACTCGCCGGTGCCTGGCATAGCCGGCGAAGAAGGCGTCGCGGTAGGCCGGCCAGTCCTCCTTCATACGGTACAGCCAGAGCGTCACCGCCATATCGTAGACCCAGTGGCCGAAGCCGCAATCGTCGAAGTCGATCGGGCGTGCCTCGCTCTGCGCAAAGAGCACATTGTCCAGATGGAGGTCGGCGTGAATCAGGCCAAAGGTCTCAGGTCCATCGCCAAGCGCCTCCAGCGCCCGGCGCAGCGGCTCGACCACCTGCTCGAAGTTTGGGCGGTAGGTGGGCGGGAGCGCTTGCCAGGCCTGCTGCACGCCAAGGCCGGCGTATGGCGCGACATCGCCGAAGAAGGCGTGCCAGTCCCAGCGGACCCGCGCGAAGTCTGAAGGGATATGCCAGGAGGCCGCGTGATTGTGGAGCTGCGCCATGAGCGCACCGGTCAGATACAGGTGGTGTGGCGTTGCGCGGCCGAACTCGATACGACCGCCAAGCCAGCGCAACACGGAGCAGAAGCGCTGGCCGACGCCGGGCAACTCGGCGCGTAGGACCGCAGCGCCGGTGGTCGTACGGAGGGGCGAGGGGACGGCGAGCTCTGTTCCAGCTTGCAAGGCCGCGAGCCAGGCCAGTTCCGACTCAATAACCTGCTGCCGATCGAGGCGCGGGTCGTGGTGGTCACGCTGGTGGATACGCAGCAGATAGCGGCCAGCGATGTAGCGGCGGTCGTCAGGGACAGCGGCCCGCACATCCACCCGGAAGGTGGTGTTGAACTCGTGGTTGATGAGCGACAATCGCGCTCCGGCTAGCCCGTAGTCCGGCAGGGCGGACTCGGCGAGGCGACGCAGGCGCCTCGCCTGGCCACGGGGGGTAAGCTGTTCAAATGGGCGCATGTGCTCCTCGTAGCAGACGCATGCTCGGGGTTGGAGCAGGACAGGAACATGCACAGCGTCTCGACTGTCTATCGCGGTATACTCGTGCAGTATCTTGCGTTACTATACCGCGTATTCTCGCTCATGCTTCAGATCGCACTGCCGAAGGGGGGTGTTTTTGCGTTCCCGAGGCCGAAACGACCCATATTTTGACCGGCCTGAGAAATAAGCGTTGCATGGAGGAGGAGCGGCGGCGAGATCCAGCAGGAGCAGAGAGGCTATAGGCTCCGCACCCACGGGGCGCGGCTCGTCGGCGACGTAGTGCGGTACGAGGACTCGTATCGGCTCTGCTACATTCGCGGACCGGAAGGGCTGCTCATCGGGCTCGCCGAGCAGCTCGGACAAGGCGCTCCCGCATAGGAGCAGCGCCGGACCCATCCTCGGGTGGATGGGCCCGGCATAAGGCGACCCCTTGGCCGCTCCTGAGAATTCTTGGCGAGCGACGGCGACACTCGTGCGGGCGCCACTGGCTCACCTGGTCGCGGCGAGGACGTCCTGGACTGCACTGATCACCAGGTCAGGGCGGTCGAGCATAATGCCGTGGCCGCTCCCCTCAGCGAGGATGACACGCCCCCGAGGCGAGAGCGCCGCCAGCTCCTCCTGCATCTGCGCCCAGGTCGTCTCGAACTGCTGCGCCGCCTCGGGCGTGATCTGGCTGGGGACCGGCACTGCGTCGGGGTCGCGGCGCAACACGACAAGCGGCACGTCGCCTAAGGTAGCGGGCCGGGGGGTGGGGTCTGCCTCAGCGGCGATCAGCTCGGCGCGGGTCGTGCGGAACATCTTCCCGCTGGAAATGGCGAGGGCCTGGATGCCGCCGGCGGCGTCGGGGGGCAGCTGGGTCAACGGCGGAAAGACTCCGGGGAACAGGGCGAGGAGCCCCGCGTCGGCGGCCAGGCTCACCAGGCGGAGCATGCGTGGGGCGCCCGCCATGGCCTTCCGGTAGGCCGCGGGGAAGCGCGCGCCTTGCTGCTCGGTGGAGGAGTCGACCAGCACCATGCCCACGACGTCCTGCGGGTGAGCCAGGGCGAACTGGCGGACGAGCGGGCCGCCCAGGGAGTGGCCGACCAGCACGTAGGGCCCCGCGATCCCGGCCCTGTGGAGCAGGGTGTGCAGCTCGTCGGCCATTGCCGCCGCGGTGCGTGGCCGGGGACTCGGGTCGCTCCAGCCCAGGCCGGCCCGGTCGTACGCGCAGACCCGGGCCTGCCTGGCGATCACGGGCTGGGTGAGGGCCCAATCCAGCAGCGTTTCGCCCCCGCCAGCCTCCAGGATCACGGTTGGCCCGCCCGAACCCTGGCAGTACAGGTGCAGCCTGTAGCCGCCAATGTCCACGAGCTCCCCGAGGGGCTGGTGGGGGGCCAGGGTCCGGGCCTTCGCGACCTGCCCAGCCACCAGCAGGACGCTCGTCGCGGCCATCGTGAGGGCCAGAGCCCAGAGGCCAAGCTTGCGCGCCCCGCTGCGCCAGCCCGCCAGCCTTCGCGCCGTCGCCCGCATCGTCATCGTCTTCGCGTCCATGCCTGTCCTCCGCTCCTCCGGTCGCTCACCGCGGCGACCCCTGGCGTTAAGGTAGCAGCGGCGCGGCAGACGGGCATCACCCCGCAAGGGCGATGGCCGGCGGGCAGCGAGGGTGATACGCCGGGCGGGCCGCGCATCACCCTTATCCCAGGCCCGCCCCGGGATGCCCCTGGCGCGATTGCCGATTGCCGATGTTGGCTCGCGGACTGCCTGCAGCGCTGCTTGATGCGCTCACCAGGCAGGTGAAGCCCGAAAAGCCCGGCTGGTTCTGCACTCGTGGGCTCCCAGCGCAGGGTTCGGAGCATGTGGGGCTTCAGGTCGCATGGGCGGCGCTGGAGGCCGGCGACACCAGCGCGGTCCGCATGCGACAGTCGGCGCGTCGCATTTGTGACGACCCGCGGCGGTACGCTGTCCCTGAGCGCCTGTGGGGGACGGGCGCCGCGCCAGGGCCTACGAGGGCAGATCGGTGCATTTTACCGATTCTTGACCCTCAGGTCCTGGCGAGGTTGCCGCCGCGCTGGTATACTCGCAGCTATTCCCGAGTGTACGCGGTGATCATCCGGCGCCACGACCCTTGCGTTACGGCCCGTGCCGTATGCGCTGGCGCCCGAGGGAAGGAGCCTCCCGTGCCGCAGCTCGCTCCAGCCGCCGCCCCGATCATCAGCTTCCCGCCGCTGTCCGTGCTCCGCGCCCGCCTGA
>DAOLDO010000654.1:0-4172 GCA_035327325.1 Chloroflexaceae bacterium
ACAGATACCTAGCGCCTATGGACCGTCCGTACGTCGAAAAGCGCCCCGCCCTCGCGGCCGGCCCGCGCTGGCGGCCCCTGGTCGGCCTGGGCGAGCTCGGCGCGCTGGCGGCCCTGCTCCTGGTCTGCGCGGCCCTCTTCGCCGCCGCCGGCGCCTGGGCCCGCCCCCTGGCGCCCGTCGCCGCGGGCCGGCTCGACCCGGGCCCGGCCTTCTACGCGGGGCTGAACGGCTCCGAGCGCCACGCCGACGGCTACAGCTACATGTGGACGACGGGCTCGGCCCTCGTCCAGCTGCGCGGCGCCTACAACGCCGCCCCCGCCTACGTGGCCGAGCTGCGCCTGCGCGGCGGCAACCCGGCGGGCCCCCAGCCTCTGACCATCCTCGCCGGCGGCCGCCCGGTGGCCACGGTCACCCCCGCGGAGCGCTTCCGCACCTACAGGCTGCTGCTCGACGCAAGCGCCGCCGCCGAGGGCGGCGAGCTCTGGCTCGGCCTGCAGACGGCGCCCTTCACGCCCCCCGGCGACGCCCGCGAGCTTGGCGTACTGCTCACCGACATCGTGCTCACCCCCGTGCCGGGCCCCCAGCTTCCCCGCGCCGCCGCGGTGGCCCTCGGCCTGGCCGCCCTCTGGACGCTGCTGCGCGGCCTCGGGAGCCCCTGGCGCGACGCCCTGGCCCTGGTCGGGCTGGCCGGCCTGGGCCTGGCCGCCCTGACCGCCCTCGAGCGCCCCCCCCTCGTGCCGCTGCCCTGGCTCGCCCCCCTGCTGCTGGCGGGCGTCGCCGGCGCGGCCCTTGTCGCGCGGCCCCTCGCGGCCCGCCTGGGCCTCGCCGCCCTGGCCACGCTCGTGGCGCTGAGCGGTCTGCTCTGGCCCGCCTGGCTCTCGGACGACGCCTTCATCTCGTTCCGCTACGCCCAGAACCTGGCCCAGGGCCACGGGCTGGTCTACAACGTCGGCGAGCGCGTCGAGGGCTACACCAACTTCCTGTGGACCGTCCTGGCCGCCCTGGTGATCGCCCTCGGCGGTGACGTGGCCGTGTGGAGCCACCTGGCCGGCGCGGCCCTCGGCGTGGCGATCGTGCTGCTGACCTACAGGCTCGGCGCGCGTCTCGCCGGGGCGCCCTGGGGCCTGCTCGCCGCGCTGATCGTCGGCACCAGCCAGAGCCTGCTGCTCTACACCGGGCGCGGCTCGGGCCTCGAGACCGGCCTGTTCACCCTGCTCGTCCTGGCGGGCAGCGAGCGCTACCTGGCCTACCACCTGGCCACGGCGGAGCAGGGGAGCGCGCCGGTGCTCCGTCCGCGCTCCCCTGCTGGGTTGGGGGCGGCGGGGCGGCCACGCTGGGCCGCCCTTACGCCCGATACAGTCAGTACGGGCGACCACGCTGGGTCGCCCGGCCCGGGAGCGGCAAGCCCTCAGCCTGGCTCGGACGCTCTGCCAGGGCCGACTCGGCCGCATTCTTCATCCTTCATCCTTCAACCTTTGTTGCTCGCCGGCCTGCTCCTCGCCCTGGCGGCCCTGACCAGGCCCGAGGGCGCGATGGTCTTCGCGCTGACCGCGGCCCACCTGGCGCTGCGGGCGAGCGCGGGGGGCGACCTCAGGGCCTGGGCCGGCCGGCTCGTGGGGCTCGCCCTGCGCCCGTCGCCGCTCTGGCTCCTGGCCGGCGCCTTCCTGGCGGTCTACCTGCCCTACTTTGCCTGGCGGCTCTGGTACTACGGCGACCTGCTGCCCAACACCTTCTACGCGAAGACGGGGGGTGGGCTCAGCCAGGTGCTGCGCGGGGCGGCCTACGCCGGCTCGTTCGCGCTGACCCTGGGCGGGCCGCTGCTGCTGGTGGCCCTGGCGCCCTGGGCGCGGGGCTGGCGCGCCGCCCTCGCCTCGTGGCGCGGCTACTTGCTGCCGCTGACCCTGGCCTACAGCGCCTACATCGTCGCCGTCGGCGGCGACCACTTCCGCGGCGAGCGTTTCTTCGTACCGCTGCTGCCCTGGATCGCCATCCTTATGGCCGACGGGGCCGCCGCGATCTTCGCCGCCGTCGCGACCCGAGCGCCGCGCGCCCTCGCCCCCGCGGGCGCCCTGGCCCTCGGCCTGGCCCTGGCGGTCGGCGCGGTGGCCGCCCTGGGGCGTACCCGGCCGATCGACCCGGTGATCCAGGGGCTCGACGAGAGCGTCTGGATCTGGCGCGACATCGGCTGGTGGATGGCCGACCACACCCCGCCCGAGGCTAGCCTGGCCGCCGCGGGCGCCGGCGCCGTCGCCTTCTACGGCCAGCGCGAGACGATTGACCTCTACGGCCTGACCGACAAACACATCGGTCGGCTCGAGGTGGAGGGCATGGGCACCGGCGTCGCCGGCCACGAGAAGCGCGACCCGGTCTACGTGCTCGAGGTGCGCCGGCCCAGCTACATCCCGCGCATCTGGGAGGAGTACTTCGGCGGCGAGGACGCGCTGCTGGGCCGTTATGAGCCGGTCGGCGCGACCACGCGGACGGGCCGCCCCCTCGAGCTGTGGCAGCGTCGGCCGTGACGCCGATCGGCCCTCCGCCTTTTGATTGACGCCCCGCCACTATCCAGACGGAACCTTTTCTCAACCTCGAGCGTTATAGTAAGTAGCGCGATTCTATAGCAAGCTGTGCCCTGGCCCTCGGGGGCCGCCGCCACGCCGCGGCACACCAGCAACCATGCGAGTTTTGTACTGCATCCCGCGCTACGACAGCGCAGCGATGGGCAACCGGATCCACACCGAGGTCATCGCCGAGTGGCGCCGTCACGGCGTCGAGGCCGAGGTCCTCGCCCTCGCCGCCGGGCTCAGGGCCCGGGCGACCACGGTCGAAGAGGGCATCACCGTCCACCGGCTGCCCGTGAGCGCCGGAGCCCCCCTGAAGGCCGCCAACCGCGCCGTGGCCGCCCTGCTCCCCTACCCCTACCTGGCGGGCGCCATCCTCCACTACCGGCGCCTGATCGCCGAGCGCCCCTACGACCTGGCCCATATCGAGACGGCCTTCCCCCTGGGCCTGGTGGCCGCGGCGGCCCCGCGGGCCCACTCGCCGCCGCTCGCCGTCACCCTCCCCGGGGCCGACATCATGGCCGAGCCCGAGTTCGACTACGGCTACGGCCGCTTCCGCGCGGTGCGCGCCCTGCTGCCCTGGATCTTCCGGCGGGCCGCCGTCCTGCGCGCCGACTCGCCCCAGATCAAGGAGCTGGCGGTGCGCCTCGGGGCGCCGCCCGCCAAGGTCGAGGCCATCCCCTATAACATCACCGCCGACAGCTACCCGCCCCCGGGCGACCTGGGCGCGCTCAGGCGGGCGAGCCGGGCCGCCGTGGTCGCCCGCCACGGGCTCGACCCGGCGCGCCCGATCGTGGTCAGCCTGAACCGCCTGCACCCGTTTAAGGGCATCGCCTACCTGGTGGACGCCGTGCCGCACGCCCGGGCGGGCGGGGTGGCGCCCCAGGTCCTGATCGTCGGCCCGAGCCGGGCGACGCCGCGCTTCGGCGACTACGGCGCCTACCTGGCCCGGCGCGCCGCCGCCCTCGGCGTGGCCGACGATGTCCACCTGATCGGCGCCATCCCCCACAGCGAGGCGATCCGCTACATGGCCGCCGCCGATGTGGCCGTGGTGCCCTCAGTCAGCGAGTCGTTCAGCCGGGTGGTGGTCGAGGCCGCCGCCGTCGGCACCCCGCCCGTCGTCACCCGCACCACCGGGGTGAGCGACTACATCGCCGCGGCCGAGGCCGGCCGCGTGGTTGACCCCCGCTCGGGCGCCTCGATCGCCGAGGCCCTGGTCGAGCTGCTCACCGACCCGGCCGCCTGGCGCGCCTGCGCCGAGCGGGCCGCCGCCCTCGCCCCCGCCTTCAGCTCGGCCCGTATCGCCGCCGATCTGCTCGCCCTGTACCGCAGGATCCCGGGCCTGGCGCCCGCCCCCGCGGCTGGAATCCCAGGGGGGGCCGAGGGTATGTAGCGCGTTGACAAACCAGGCGAACAGGGTTACTATTCCGGCCCCCAGAGGAACGCGCCCGGCGAACCTCAGCCGCCGCGGCCATGCGGCGCTCCCATGCTCCCCCCCTTCCCACCCGGGCAAACCTATCGAGAGGAGTTTCGGACCATGCAGCGATATCGTACGTCCGTCGTGACCGGCATCGTCGGCGCCCTGGTGGCGGGGGCGGTGGCGGTGAGCCTGTG
>DAOLDO010000655.1:0-4166 GCA_035327325.1 Chloroflexaceae bacterium
CGTGGGGGGCCTGGCGGCAGGCCCCCCACAAAACGAGGGGTCGCAGGGGAGCCCCTGCAAAAAGGCCCGCCGGCAGGCCCCCTGGGGCCTACCGCAGATCAGTACCCATGGTACAGTTGTCATGCAACCGGAAGCGGTAGTATAACGTATAAGGTGTCAGGTGCGCCGGCCCGTGGGCGATCGAGGGTGATCGCAGCGCTCCGCGGAAGTGGGCTCTGCACCGCGATCGGGAGGGGACCCCCTGCTAGGAGGCACGACAAGCCCATGGACTGCGCCGACATCAACGACCTGCTCGCCCACCCCCGCGTGATCGAGACCCGAGAGCACCTCCACCACAGCGTGCCGAAGCACGACCACATGATGCGCGTGGCCCGCTACTCGTACTACCTGGCCCCCGTGCTCGGGGCCGACAGGCGCACCGCCACCCGGGCGGCCATCCTCCACGACCTCGACTCGCGCCTGGGCACCCTGACCACCCACGGCGCCATCGCCGCCCGCGTGGCCGCCGACATGGGCGAGCCCGAGGCCGTCTCCCAAGCCATCGTCAGCCACATGTTCCCCTTCGGGCCGCGGCCCACCACCCGCGAGGGCTGGGTCCTCGCCGTGGCCGACAAGATCGCCTCCTTCACCGACCTGACCAGCTTTGTCGGCGGCCTGTTCACCGGGCACAGCCTGCAGGTGCGCCGCCGGCTCTGCGCGACCGACCCCTTCTACGCCGCGCGCCTGGCCCGGCGCCGGCGCCGCCAGCTGATCGGCCGCCTCTGGCGCCGCATCGGCCGCGAGGGCCTCGCCGAGCGGGCCTAGGGCGCTTTCAGCGCAGGGTCTCGGGTCGGTCATCGGGTATGGCGTGCTGAAGCCCGAGCCGCTCCGACCATGCCCGAAACAGTCGCCTGGGATTAATTAGGAGGCCGCGCCCCGCGCTACTCGTTTGGCGCCGGGTCCGCCGCCGGCGGGGGCAGGGGCCTGGTCTGGGCGTCCGCCTTGCCCGCGGGCGCGGGCGGCGCGTCGGCCGTGAGCGCCGGGGCCGGCGGTGGCGCGGGCGCGGGCGTGGGCGGCGGCAAGGGCGCGGCGATGTCCTCCGGGTCCTCGGCCGGCCTGGGCGGCTGGTAGGCCGGGTCGGCCTCGGGCGGGCGGGTCATGCCCTCCTTGCGCAGGCGGGCCGGGAGCTGGCCGGCGGGGCGTGGCGGCTCGCTCAACCGCCCGTACAGGTAGCTGAAGACATCCCGCGACACCGCGCCGAGGGGCGCCGAGAGGATGGCCCCCAGCACCCCGAAGGCCGTCGCGCAGACCACCAGCAGCACCATCAGGATGGCGGGGTGCAGGCCCACGCTCTCGCCGACGATGCGCGGCACCAGGAAGTTGTTCTCCAGCTGCTGGATGGCCACGTACAGGATCAGCACCGCCAGGCCCGTGGTCGGCGAGTCGACGAAGCCGAGGATGATCGCCGGGATCGAGCCCAGGATCGGCCCGATGATCGGGATCAGCTCGGTCACGCCCGCGATCACGGCCAGCAGCAGCACGTAGGGGATCTCCATCCCCAGCAAGTTCAGGATGAACAGGCCCACCCCCGCGGCCGTGCCGACGGCCAGGCCCAGGATGAGCTGGCCCCGCAGGTAGCCGCTCACGTCGTGGTCAACGATCGTCACTACCGACCAGAAGTCGGCCCGCAGCCAGGACGGCAGCGTGCGGTCGAGGCTGTCGCGGCCGGCCTTCTGGTCCATCAGCACGTAGAACAGCCAGAACGGGATCAGGAAGAAGCCCAGCAGGAACGAGACCGTGTTGGCCACCGAGAGCACGCTGTCCAGCAGGAAGCGGCCCACCCCCTGCAGGTAGCTGACGAAGTTGGTGCGCAGCGTGTTGACCGCCTGCCCGACGATGCCCGAGACCGCGTCCTCTACCTGGACGCGCATGTCCTCGGGCAGGTTGGTGAGCAGCTGGCGGTACTCGATGATGCCCATGTCCACCCAGCGCTGCACCGTGGCGATGTCGGGCAGGGCCCGCAGGAGCTGGCCGAACTGCTGGGCCAGGGGCGGCACCAGGAAGGCGAAGAAGGTCACCACCAGCACCAGGACCAGGGCGTACACGATCAGGATCGCGGCCCAGCGCGGCACCTGCCGTTCGAAGCGGTTGACCAGGGGCAGGAACAGGTAAGCGAGCCCGATGCCGATCACGAATGGCGTCAGCGCCGAGCGGGCCTGCCAGAGCAGCCAGCCGACAGCGTAGACGGCCAGCAGCACCAGGGCCCAGCGCGCCAGGCTGCGCGCGGTGATCCGGGACAGAAAAGCGGTCATATGTGGGTCCAGGCTCCAGAGAGCACGCTCGATGCGAGGCTAGTCGCCCGGCACACAGCATACACGAAATATGCCCGTGGCGGAAGCCTCCGTCCAGCTCCGGGGCGAGGGCCCTACCTGTCGTCGCGGCCGCCGATCACGCTGATCGTCAGGACGCTGGCCGTCTGGTCGCCGCTGTTGACCCAGCTGTGGGCTACGTCGTCGCGGTAGAACAGCGTGTCGCCCTGGCGCAGGTCGTACTCCTCGTCGCCGAGGCTGAAGTGTAGCTCGCCGTCCAGGACCATCACCATCTGGCTGCCCCGGTTCGAGAAGCCCTGCTGGCCGCTGCCCGGCCTGGCCTCGATCAGCCGCGCCTCGACCTCGCTGTTGGGCGGCAGCAGCGAGAATACCTGCACCGGGGCGTCGTCCAGGCTCAGGCGCACCCGGTCGGCCGGGGTGAGCACCTGGCCCACCTGCTGGCTGTCCTCGCCCTCGAAGAAGTGGGTCATCTGCACGCTGAAGAACTGGGCCAGCTTGCGCAGGTTCGCCACCGAGATGTTGACCTTGTCGCGCTCCAGGCGGCTGAGGAACGAGGGCGTCAGTCCCGAGCCCTCCGAGACCTCCTGGAGGGTCAGGCCGCGCTCCTGGCGCAGCCGGCCGATCTTCTGCCCAAGTGACATGGCGCACCGCCTTCTGCCAGAAGCAAAAAGAGAGGGGCAGCGGGCCCCTGGTTGTTGCGTGTGCCGTCAATTATACGCTACGCAAAAGCGCCATGTCAAGGCTGTGCACACCCCTCACCGGGCAATTTGGCGCGTCATGAGGCCCTTTCCTGACAACGCGAGGCAGCAGTTGCAAAGGTGCGGGTGTGGTCTATTGGTCTATACGTAATGCAGCTAAACCTGGCGGTCGCGCCGGCGCAGCCCCCAGGCCGTCAGGCCGAGGCAGACCAGGGCATAGGCCACCAGCGCCCCCCAGCGCCCCAGCAGGTGCCCCACGCTGTGCGTGAAGGCGTCCTCTGTGGTGAGGAAGCCCGGCGCGCAGCCCGGCGGCACGCTCCCCTGGTCGTCGAGGTTGGGCTGGTTGCACAGGGCGTTCAGGTCGAGCCCCGCCCCCAGGGCGTCCATTGACCAGCTGCTGATCGTCAGCCACGAGAGGGGCCTGGCCGCGCCCGTCACCTCGAAGATCAGCCCGGCGAAGAGGATCTGCGGGATGAGGGCCAGGGGCACGATGCTGATCGCCCGGTCGGCGCTGGCCGAGAAGGCGCTGATCACCAGCCCCAGCGCCATGCCCGCCAGCGAGGTCAGCAGCAGGGTCACGAAGGTCTCGAGCAGCGGCGGCAGCAGCAGCCCCGTGTCGGCCGGGAAGCGCACCTTGAGGGCCACGATGCCCAGCAGCACCGCCGTCTGCACCACGGTAAGCAGGCTCAGCACGGCCACCTTTGAGAAGATGTACGGCCCGATGCGCAGGTTGACCAGCCGCTCGCGCTGGAAGATCGGCCCCTCCTTGACGATCTCGCGGGCCGCGTTGATGATGCCGAACCACACGCTCACCGTGGCCAGCATGAAGAGCACCTTCTTGGCCTCGCCCCGCTGCAGCACGCCCGCCGCCTCGGCCCCGGTCAGGGCGTCGGCCCTGGCCACCAGGAGCAGCAGCAGGGCGATGATCGGCGCCTGCAGGAGCAGGATCAGCAGGTTGCGCCGGTCCTGCAGGGTCAGGTCGAGGTAGCGCCGGCTCAGCAGCCCCAGCTGGCGCAGCGGCGAGGGCTTGGGCGCGGCGCCCTGGGCCCCGCCCGCCCCCTGGGCGCCGCCCCCCACCACCGGCGCCGCCGGCGCGTCGGCGAGGCGCGCCGCGACGTAGCGCTGGGAGATCGGGCTGGCCCGGTACTTCAGCTCCCAC
>DAOLDO010000656.1:0-4160 GCA_035327325.1 Chloroflexaceae bacterium
GGCCCCCCTCCACCAACCGGGGGTGCCAGGGGCCCCCCCTGAAAAGAGGGGGGGGGGCAGGCCCAAAAACACCGCCGTGAACGGCTGCGTCGGCTCCGACCGCACCCCGCCGAGGGCGGCCGTGATCTGGGCGGCGCTGGGCGCGGCGACGGGGCCGATGAAGCCCTCGCCGCCCTGCAGGAACGGCGCGAGGGTCGGCACGGCGTCGGAGACGTTGTAGTAGATCGGCAGGGGCAGGGCCAGGTTGTTGGGGGCCAGGCCGCCGATGTCGCGGATCAGGGCCAGGTGCTGGGCCTCGCTGCAGGCGTGCTGGGCCGTCGTGGCGGCCAGGCGGTCCAGGCTCAGCTCGGCGAAGCGGCGCGTGGCCGCCAGGTAGGCGCCCACGAAGGCCGTCTCGGCGTTGGCGCCCACCTGCACGAACAGGGCGGGGTCGCTCAGCAGGTTGGCGGGCACGTAGAACTGGGTGGCCAGGGGGCGCCCGCCGTTGCTCGTCAGGAAGTCGAGGTGGTACTTCTCAGCGTCGAGGGCCAGGCGCAGGTAGGTCGCGTCCTCGGCGCTCACGCGGAAGCGGGCCATGGTCAGGGCGGCCCAGTAGAACGTGGTGGCCAGGGTCTCCGCCGTGGCGGCCAGGTTGAGGATGGTCTGCGGCTCGTCGTTGGCGTTGTGGGCCGCCTCCGCCGCGCTGATGCCGAAGACGCCGGCGAAGCTCGCCGCCGCGATGCCCCCGGCCAGGCCGGCGGCGCCCTTCAGCAGACCCCGCCGCGAGATGTTCAGCGTCGTGCGCTCCTCCATCGTGCTGTCCTCCTAGTCAGTCGCTGCTCCTTGGTGCGGCCCCGTGGGGCCTACACTCACCATTGCGCAGCGAGGGGGCCCGACGGATCTCTCGGCGCTCCGCCGGCCGCGGATTCCCCCGGACGCCGCGCCCCGGCGCCGCCCCCGGGACGCCCGCGATGGTATAATGACCACATGGCCAAGCCGCGCACGATCTTCATCTGCCAGCAGTGTGGCGCCCAGCAGTCCCGCTGGATGGGCAAGTGCCCCGACTGCGGCACCTGGGACAGCCTGGTCGAGCAGACCGAGGTCAGGTCGTCGGGCCGCGGCTCGATCCGCGAGAGCGGCAGCGCAGGCGCCCGCCCCGTCCGCCTGCGCGACGTGCCCACCGGCGGCTTCCGGCGCCTGCCCGTCTACGCCGAGGAGCTCGCCCGCGTCCTCGGCGGCGGCCTCGTCCCCGGCTCGGTCGTGCTGGTGGGCGGCGAGCCCGGCGCCGGCAAGAGCACGCTGCTCGGCCAGGTGGCCGCCCACTTCGCCGCCGGCGTCGGCCCCGCCCTCTACGTCAGCGCCGAGGAGTCGGCCCAGCAGATCAAGCTGCGCGCCGAGCGCCTCGGCATGGACGCCGACGACCTCTACGTCTTCTCCGAGACCTCCCTCGACATCATCCTGCAGCAGATCCGCGAGCTGCGCCCCGGCGTGGTGGTCGTCGACTCGATCCAGACCGTCTACCTCGAGGAGCTGACCAGCGCCGCCGGCTCGGTCTCCCAGGTGCGCGAGGGCGCCCTGCGCCTGATGCAGCTCGCCAAGGAGCTCGGCGTCCCCGTCTTCCTGGTCGGCCACGTCACCAAGGAGGGCGCCATCGCCGGCCCGCGCGTCCTCGAGCACATCGTGGATGTGGTGCTCTACCTCGAGGGCGATCGCTTCCACCAGTACCGCCTGCTGCGCGGCGTGAAGAACCGCTTCGGCTCGACCAACGAGGTCGGCGTCTTCGAGATGGCCGGCGACGGCCTGCGCGAGGTTCCCAATCCCTCGCAGGTCTTCCTGGCCGAGCGCAGCGCCAACAGCCCAGGCTCCACCGTCGCCGTGATGATGGAGGGCACCCGCCCCCTGCTCGTCGAGGTCCAGGCTCTCACCTCGACCACGGGCAGCGCCCAGCCCCGCCGCACCACCAACGGCTTCGACCTCAACCGCCTGCTCATGCTCGCAGCCGTGCTCACCAAGCGCGTCGGCCTGCCCCTCTTCAACCAGGACATCTACGTCAACGTGGTGGGCGGCCTGCGTATCGGCGAGCCCGCAGCCGACCTGGCCGTGGCCGTGGCCGTGGCCTCGTCGTACCGCAACCAGCCGATCGCGAGCGACCTGGTTCTCGTCGGCGAGGTGGGCCTCTCCGGCGAGCTGCGCAGCGTCAGCCAGATCGACCGGCGCCTCGCCGAGGCCGCCAAGCTCGGCTTCACCAGGGCGATCGTGCCCGCCACCGCCCAGGCCGGCGCCGGCGCCGGCCTCGACCTGCTGCCCGCCCGCTCGCTGGCCGAGGTGGTGGACCTCCTGGCCCGCAAGGCCTAGCCCTGGCCCCCGGAGGCGCAACCCGATGAAGGTCAGCCTCACATTTGTGGCGCGGATTGCCGGCATGCTGGCCCTGGCCTCGGTCGGCTGGTACGTCGGGCGCTCACTCTCGAGCCCTCAGCCCGACGAGATGCAGGAGTTCGCCACCCGCCTGCTGACCCTGGCCGGCGCCGGCCTCGGCCTCCTGCTCACCCCCCGCCTGGTGGTCGAGCCCTTCGAGGACCTGCTTCGCCGCTCGCGCAGCGTGCCCCTCCCCGAGCTGCTCATGGTCGGCGCGGGGGCCATGGTTGGCCTGGTCTTTGCCGTGCTGCTGACCGTGCCCCTCGCCAACCTGCCCCCGCCCTTCGGCCAGTTCCTGCCCCTCGTCGCCGCCGGCTTCCTCGCCTACGCCGGGGCCACCGTCTTCGGCGCCCGCCGCCAGGACCTCGGCGAGCTGCTGAAGGGCCTGCGCCGCCCCCCGCCCGCCGAGCTGCCGGCCCCCGAGCCCGCCCCCGCCGCCACCAGGCGCCTCCTGCTCGACACCAGCGCGATCATTGATGGGCGCATCGCCGCCGTCGCCCGCAGCGGCTTCCTCGAGGGCGTCCTGATCGTCCCCGCCTTCGTGCTCGCCGAGCTCCAGCAGCTGGCCGACTCGGCCGACGAGCTGCGCCGCGGCAAGGGCCGCCGCGGCCTCGAGCTGCTCAACGAGATGCAGCGCCACTCGCCCCTCCCCGTCGAGGTGCTCAACGTGGACGTGTCGGGCGCCGCCAGGGTGGACGACAAGCTCGTCGCCCTCGCCCGTCAGTACGCCTGCCCCGTCATCAGCAACGACTTCAACCTCGGCAAGGTCGCCGCCCTCCAGGGCGTCAGGGTCCTCAGCCTCAACACGCTCAGCGAGGCCGTGCGCCCCCTCGTGATCCAGGACCAGCGCCTCAAGCTGGCGATCCGCAACGAGGGCAACACCCGCCAGCAGGGCGTCGGCTACCTCGACGACGGCACCCCTGTGATCGTCGAGGACGCCCGCCACCTGATCGGCCAGACCGTCGAGGTCGTCGTCACTCGCCTCCACCAGACCCAGACCGGCCGCCTCGTCTTCGCCACCCTCGCCCCCGCGGCCCAGCCCGTCTCGCCCTGACGGAAGCCTGGCCGCGCATGGCCGGGGGAGCAGGAGGGGCGCCCCAGCGCGGGTGCCCACGTTGGGGCGCCCTTACGTCCCTCTCATTGAGCCGTCTGTCAGCGAGGTAGCATGCGCGCGGTCATCCAGCGGGTCAGCCAGGCGTCGGTCGAGGTGGGGGGCAGGCTTGTGGGCGAGACCGGGCCCGGCCTCCTGGTGCTGCTCGGCGTGGGCCAGGGCGACACCGCGCAGGAGGCGCGCCTGCTGGCCGAGAAGACCGCCGCGCTGCGCATCTTCGCCGACGACGAGGGGCGCTTCAACCGCTCGCTGCTCGACGTGGGCGGCGGGGCCCTGGTCGTCTCCCAGTTCACCCTCTACGCCGACACGCGCCGCGGTCGCCGCCCCGGCTTCGGCGACGCCGCCCCGCCCGAGCTCGCCGCCCCCCTCGTCGAGACCTACGCCCAGGCCCTGCGCGCCCTCGGCCCGCCCGTCGCCACCGGCGTCTTCGGCGCCAGCATGCGCGTCGCTCTGGTCAACGAGGGCCCCGTCACGATCATCCTCGACAGCGAGACCTGGCGGCAGCCGCGGCGCGGGTGAGGGCTCGCTGCCGCTCGCCGTGTCCGGAATCACCCAAGCGAGGTGCAGCCGAGCTCTGGTAAACCCCCGGTGCTATAATGCGCCAGGTTTCTTTGCGCCGCCCGCGCGCATCCCCCGCCAGAGGCCCGCCGATGCC
>DAOLDO010000657.1:0-4159 GCA_035327325.1 Chloroflexaceae bacterium
GGATGGGCAGGCCGGGGAGGGCGCGCTGCCGGCCTGGCCGGCGGCCATCTGCGGGCTGCTGGCGGCCCTCGGGGTGACGGGCAGCCCGCCCCTGGCGGGCGCGCGGGGCGACGCGACGGCGGCCCCCGCGCCACTGAGCGCGCTGATCTACGGGCTGGCGGCGCCGGCCGCGGGCCTGGGCTGGCTGCTGCGCAGCGTGGCCGCCCTGCCGATCGTGCCGACGAACTGGGCCGTGGCCCTCGGGCTGACCGGCGCCATCGGGGCCCTGGCCTGCGGCGCCGGGGCCCTCGGCGTGCGGGGTCTGCGTCAGATCCTGGCCTGGGTCACAGCCGGGATGAGCGCGGCGGTCGTCGCGTCTGCGGGCCTGGCTGGCCCCCTGGCGGCGGTCGCCGGCCCCGGCCTGCTGGTGGCCCTGATGCTGGCGGCGACCCTCGGGGCGACCGCGGCGGCCGGTTTGGAGCGCACGACGGGCAGCGACGACTACACCGAGGGCGGCGGGACCCCACCGCGGGCCGCGGGCGCGGTGTGGGCCCTGGCGGCGGCGGCGGCCCTGGGCCTGCCGCCCCTCTGGGGCTTCTGGCCGCGGCTCTGGCTGCTGCAGGCCGCCCAGGAGCAGCAGCCCTGGCTGCTGACGCCCCTGCTCGCCGGGGGCGTGCTGACGGCGCTGGCGCTGCTCGCCCCGCTGGGCCGGCTCTGGGGCGCCACGGGGGCCGCCCGCGCCACGGGCGCCGGCTGGGCCGACCTGGCGCCGGGGGCCCTGGCCGGGCTGCCGCTGGTCGCCCTCGGCCTGGCGCCGGGGCTGGCCTGGGCCGGCTGGCTCGCGGGGGCGCCCTTCGCGCCCGCGGAGCTGCCGGCCACCCCCGCCGCCCAGGCCGCCGCGGCCGCGGCCGGTCTCGCGCTCGCCGCGCTGACGACGGCCGCCCTGCTGGCGCGGCCGGCCCGGGCGCCGCGGCGCGACCCGGACGAGGAGGAGGTACGCCTGGCGCCCGACGCCCTCGGCGCGGCCCTGCGCCCCCTGGCCTGGCTCGCCGACCCCGAGCCGCTGCTCGGGCTGGCCTGGCGGGGCCTCCAGCGGGCGAGCGAGGGCCTGCGCTTCGTGATCGGCCTGTTCGAGCAGCGCTACTACCTGCTCGGCGTCCTGGCGGCCCTCCTGACAATTATGCTGCTGATGGCGCAGTAACAACGATATGCAGATCAACTGGTTTCTGATCGGGATCGGAGCGTCGGCGGCGGTGGTGCTGCTATTTCGGGACTGGCGCGTGACGGTGCCGGCCCTGCTGCTCAACTACGTCGCCCTGGCCCTGTTCGTGGCCGAGCAGCGCTTCATCGCGCCCGACCTCAGCCTGCTGGGGCTGGGGGTGAGCACCCTGGTGCTGGTCAAGCTGGTCACGGGCCTGGCGGTGACGACGATCCTGGGCATCACGGCCCTGACCTTCTCACGGGAGTACGGGCTCGAGAACCTGGACGAGTTCGGGCTGTCGGAGCTGCGGCGGGCGGCCCGGGCGGCCCAGCGCCAGCAGGCGAGCCAGCCGTTCCAGCTGAGCGACTACGTGCTGCCCTTCTGGGCGGGGGTGCTGGCCCTGCTGGCCAGCCTGACCCTGCCGCGGGTCTACCCGATCGCGCCGACCGAGGCGAGCGACTTCGCCTGGTACTGGCTGGGGCTGACCGGGCTGCTGACGATCGCGACGGCGAGCGACCTGCTGAAGATCGGGCTGGGGCTGCTGCTCACGGCCAGCGCGATTGACCTGCTCTACACCGCCGTGGTGAGCACGCCGGAGGCGAGCGGCCTGAACGTGGTGCCCCTGGCCCTGCTGAGCATGTTCAACATCCTGCTGGCCCTGGCCGTGGCCTACCTGAGCGGCCTGCTCTACGGGCGGCTGAAGACCCTCGAGCTGAGCGAGCTGTACAAGCGCTGACATGCTCTACCTGCTGCTGATCCTCTTCCCGATCTCGATGGCCCTGAGCAGCTTCGTGCTGCGGCGGCGCACGGGCCTGGTGATCTTCGTCGCCCTCGGCGCGGTGCTGGCCCAGCTGCTGGTGGCGACCCAGATTCCGCTGGACGACCCGACGCGCTTCCTGGGCGTGACGCTCAGCCTGAGCGCGCTGAACCGGGTCTTCCTGCTGGTCTTCCTGGCGATCGGCGGCTTCGCCTTTGTGGCGGCCTGGCACCTGCCCCACGGCGAGAACTTCGTGCCGATCGCGCTGCTGACCCTGGCCCAGGTGAGCGCCGTGCTGCTGCTGCAGGACCCGTTCATCACCACGCTGCTGCTGGCCTCGACGGGGCTCACGGCGGTGCTGGCGATCGTCGATCTGCCGGCGGGCGCGAGCAACCTGGTGGGCACGCGGGCAATCGCGGCGGCGCTGAAGTACCTGGTGCTGATGGTGGTGGCCGCGACGCTGATGTACATCGCCTTCGTGCTCACGGACATCTTCAGGCCAGGCGAGCTGCCGGGCCGGATCTCGCCGGCGCGCTTCATCCTGGCCCTGCTGGCGGTGAGCTTCGCGCTGCGCCTGGCGCTCATCCCCTTCCACACCTGGCTGACCGACCTGGTGGAGCATGCCGAGCCCCTGGTGACGGCGGTGATCCTGACGCTGCTGAACACCACGAGCCTGCTGGTGCTGATCCTGGTCTTCCAGAGCTTCCCGACCCTGCTGTTCGAGAGCGAGGGGGCCCTGGGCGTGATGCGGCTGGGGGCGATCGTGAGCACGCTGGTGGCGGGCGCCCTGGCCCTGGCGCCGGGCGGCCTGCGCCGGACAGCGGCCTACCTGGTGCTCTACAACTGTGGTATGGTATTCTATGGCCTGGCCTCGGCCTCGAGCCTGGGCCTGGCCGGCGCGATCTTCGGGGCCCTGAACCAGACCATCGCCGTGATGCTGCTCTTCGTGAGCATTGGCCTGCTGGAGCGCCCCGACGGCCGGACGCCCGGCGTCGTCAGGCGCGACCTGCTGCGCCGCTGGCCCGTGGCCGGGGCGGGGTTCCTGGCGAGCGGCCTGGCCCTGCTGGGGCTGCCGCCCACGAGCGGCGCCCTCAGCCACCAGCTGATCTACCAGGCCGCGGCGGCCCACGGTTGGGTCGAGCTGCTGCCGCTGCTGGCGGGCACCGCCCTGGCGGGCCTGGGGATGGCCCGCGTCGCCGCCGAGCGCCTGCTGGGCCCCGGCGAGGAGGCCCTGGCGGCTGAGCCGCTACTGCTCGGCGAGACCGAGCTGGACCGGCCGGCGGTGCGCCGGCTCGAGCTGGAGCCCCGCAGCGCCGCGGCGCTGACCCTGACCCTGCTGCTGATCTGCCTGGCGATCGGGCTCTACCCGCAGCCCATCCTGGCGACGATTGACGAGGCGATCAGGGGGCTGGCCTTTATCAGGGCCCTGTGACGACCGGGGGCCCGGGCGCCCCCCAGCCGGGCGCGGCACGCCGCGCCCCCACAGCGCAAGACGATGGTTCTCGACCTGATCACCGCCGCCCTGCTCTACCCTGGACTGCTGACCGCCCTCGCGGCGGGGGCGATCTACGGGCTGCTGGCGCGGGGCCGGGCGGGGCTGCCGGCGGGCCTGGCGGCCCTCGGCACGCGCGAGGGGCTGGCCGCGGCGGGCGGCGCGCTGCTTGCGGGCATCGGCCTGGCGGCGCTGCCCTGGCCGGTGCACCCGGCGGGGCCGGGGCCGGCGTGGCTGTGGGCGTGGGCGGCCTTCGAGCTGGCCTTCCTGCTGCCGCTGCTCCCCGCCCTGCTGGCCGGCTCGCCGGCGGTGGTGCGGGCGGCGATCAGGGAGGCCCAGCTGGGCGCCCTGGCCCGGGCGGGGCTCTGGGCGGGCCTCGGCGTGGCCCTGGCCCTCCACGCGAGCTGGGCGGGGGTGGCCCTGGCGGCCCACCTGCTGGCCCTGGCCGCGGCCCTGGCGGCCTTCCCCGCCGCGATCGGCTGGGGCCCCTTCGGGCCGGAGGAGCGGGTGACCCCGGGGGGCACGGCTGCCGGCCTGCCCGGGCCGGCCCGCGCCCTGGCGGACTGGGGGCGCGACCTGCGCGCGGGCGCCCTGCTGGCGGCGGTCCTCGTGGCCGGCCTGCCCACGGGCGCCTTGCCGGCCCCACTGGGCCTGGCCCTCGTGGCGATCGGGCTGGCCCTCGGCGCCCTGCTGCTGCGCACCTTCGCCGGCCGGCTGCCCCGCCTGACCC
>DAOLDO010000658.1:0-4156 GCA_035327325.1 Chloroflexaceae bacterium
CTGCTCGGCGTGGCCGTCCGGCCCAGCGCGGCCCTGGCCCTCTTCCTGCTGAGCAACATCACCGCCGGCTCGTACTACAACCTGACCATGCCGCCGTTCTTCGCGGCGGCGCTGCTGCTGCTGGCGACGCCCTCTGGCCAGTGGGCCGGCCTGGACCGGCGGCTCCACAGGCGCTACCCGGGCGCGATCTGGTTCAGCTGAAGGGTGGCCCGGGCCCGGCGCAGCCACTCGTCCCAGGCCGGCAGGCCGGAGGCGCGGACGAGCAGGGCGGCGATCTGGCCAAGGGCGAGGGCCCTGAGGGCGTCGTCGGCGAGCCCCAGGGCCGCCGCCCGCTGGGGGCCGTAGCCGTCGAGCAGCGCCGCCCAGAGGGCGGGCGGCGCGCCGCGGAAGCGCAGCGCCCACGCGGCCCAGGCCAGGTCGAGGCGCGGGTCGCCCCAGCCAGCCAGCTCCCAGTCGAGCAGGGTGAGCCCGCGCCGGCCCCAGAGGATGTTGTGGAGGCCGGCGTCGCCGTGGACGAGGCGGGGCCGGGCGGGGCGCCAGGCGGGGTGGGCCAGGGCCTCGGCGAGGGGCGCGCGCAGCTCGGGCGGGAGCGGGAGGACGCCCAGAGCCTTGGCGGTGGCGGCGGCGCGCCCCGCGACCAGAAGATCACCCAGGTCGCCCGGGGGCGCGATGGGCGCGGCGTGGAGCCGGCTGAGGGCCTGGCCGAGGGCGGCGCAGGCGGGCGCGAGGGCCTCCGGCGGGCCACCGTAGAGGGTCAGGCCAGGGGCGCCGGGGCGGCGCCCGGTGACGAGGAGGGCCCAGCCGCCGCCCTCGCGGAAGGCCAGGGCCCGCGGGGCGCCGAGGCGCCGGCCGCGCAGAAGGGCGAGGGCCCTGGCCTCGCGCCGCAGGTCGGCGACCTTGGCGGGGTGGGAGGCCGCCTTGAGCACGCAGGGGACGCCGCCGACCCTGGCCCGCAGGGTGAGGTTGGAGAAGCCGCCCACGGTGGGGGCCAGGCCGGCGACGGGGGCGCCGGGGAAGGCCGCGGCGAGGAGGGCCGCGACGGGCGGGGGGAGCGCTGGGGCGGTGTCCATAGGGGCCTATGGTAGCAGAGGATGCAGCCCGACGCTCCCCGTACGGGCATGGCGCGCAGCACGCCATGCCCCGGGCGCCTTGTCAGGGGGACGCCCGTGCTACAATAGGCCCCATGCTTGAGCAGATAGACCTCAGCGTGAGCCTGAGCAAGGGCGAGTACGAGCAGCAGATCGGCCCGCTGCAGGCGCGGCTCTACGACATGGAGCAGGCGGCGCTGGAGGCCCGCGTGCCCGTGCTGGTGGTCTTCGAGGGGTGGGCCGGCACCTCGAAGGCGCGCACGATCGGGGTGCTGACCAGGCGGCTGGACCCGCGGGGGCTGCGGGTCTACCCGATCACGCCGGCGCGCACCTACGAGAAGCAGTACCCGTGGCTCTACCGCTTCTGGCTGAAGATCCCCGCCTACGGCGAGCTGGCGATCTTCGACCGCTCGTGGTACCGCGAGATGCTGGCCGAGCGCACCGGCGAGGAGGCCAGCCCGACCCGCTGGCGCGAGCGCTGCGAGGACGCCGTGGCCTTCGAGCGCCAGCTCTCGGAGGACGGGGCGGTGATCGTCAAGTTCTGGCTGCACATCTCGCGGCGCGAGCAGGCCCACCGCTTCAAGCGGCTGCTCAAGGACCCCCTGACGGCCTACCAGGTGACGGACGAGGACCGCCGGCAGCACCGGCACTACGACGCCTACGGCGCGGCCGTCGAGGACCTGATCGCCCGCACGGGCACGCCGGCGTCGCCCTGGCACGTCATCCCGGCCACCGACAAGTTCTACGCCCGGGTGGCCGTGCTGCGCACGATCGTGGGCACGCTGGAGGCCCGGGTCGGCCGGCGCTCGGTGGTCTTCGACGACGACGGGAGCGCCAACGGCCTGGACGACGCGGGGGGCGCCTTCCGCGGGCAGGGGCACGGCGAGAGCGGGCCCGGGGGCCCCGAGGGGCCGGCCCAGCGGCGCGACGACCAGGCCGAGGCTGTCGCGGTCGCGCCCGCCGAGGCGGTGCGGCCCGAGGTGGCCCACATCCTCAGGCGGGTTGACCTGGGCCTGCGCCTGGACGAGAAGGAGTACTCGCGGCAGCTCAAGCGGCTCCAGGCCCAGCTGCACATCCTGGGGCTCGAGCTGTACCGGCAGCAGCGCCCCGCGATCCTGGTGTTCGAGGGGTGGGACGCGGCGGGCAAGGGCGGGGCGATCCAGCGGCTCACGGCGGAGCTCGACCCGCGGGCCTACATCGTGCACGCCATCGCCGCCCCCTCGGGCGAGGACCGGCAGCGCCACTACCTGTACCGCTTCTGGCGGCGGCTGCCGCCCAGGGGCCAGCTCGCGATCTTCGACCGCAGCTGGTACGGGCGGGTGCTGGTCGAGCGGGTCGAGGGCTTCGCCCGGCCCGACGAGTGGGGGCGGGCCTACGTCGAGATCAACGAGTTCGAGCGCCAGCTGGTGGACTTCGGGGCGATCGTGTGCAAATACTGGCTACACCTGAGCCAGGACGAGCAGCTGCGGCGCTTCCAGGAGCGTCAGAACGTGCCCTACAAAGCCTGGAAGCTCACCGAGGAGGACTGGCGCAACCGCGAGAAGTGGCCCCTCTACGAGGAGGCGGTGGACGAGATGCTGCTGCGCACCTCGACGCCCGCCGCGCCCTGGACGATCGTCGAGTCGGAGGACAAGCGCTACGCGCGGGTGAAGGTGCTGCGCACGGCCGTGCAGCGTCTCGAGGCCGAGCTGGGCAAGGTGGACCTCTGAGCGTGGAGCGGGGCCCTGGGCGGGGGGCGGCCGCGAGCCGGCGCGGGGAGGCGCGGCGGGCCTGGCTGGCGCTGGCGCCCGCCCTGCTGGTCGTCGGCGCGCTGTTCGGGACGAGCCTTGTCTACGGAGCGCTGCAGAGCCTGGGCTACCTGACGATCATCGGCGAGACGGGGCTGAGCCTGGAGCCGTACCGCAACGTGCTGGTGGGGCCGTCGGCGGCCAGCCGCGAGTTCTGGCCGAGCCTGGGCTTCTCGCTGTGGGTGAGCGGCGCGGCGACCCTGGTCTCGGCCGTGGGCGCCCTGGCGCTGGGTCTGCTGCTCAGCCGCAGGCGCCGGCCCGCCGGCCCCGCCGAGCTGGGGGCCCTGAACCTCAACCTGGCCTTCCCCCACCTGGTCTGGGCGATCGCGATCCTGCTGCTGCTCGGGCAGAGCGGCCTGGTGGCCAGAGTGGCCCACGCCCTCGGGCTGATCGGCGCGCCGGCCGAGTTCCCCGTGCTGGTGCGGGACCGCTGGGGCCTGGGGATCATCCTGGCCTACGTGGGCAAGGAGCTGCCCTTCCTGACCCTGGTGGTGCTGGCGGTGCTGCGCACCCAGTCGGCCGACTACGACCTGGTGGCCGAGAACCTGGGCGCCTCGCCGTGGCAGCGGCTGCGCCACGTGACGCTGCCGCTGGCGCTGCCGGCCCTGGGGGGGGCCTCGCTGCTGGTCTTCGCCTTCGTGCTGGGGGCGTACGAAGTGCCGGCGGTGCTCGGGGTGCGCTTCCCGCGCATGCTGGCCGTGCTGGGGCTCGACCTGTTCCTGAACCCGGACCTGCGGGCGCGGGCCGAGGGCATGGCGGTCAGCGCGATCATGACGGCGGTGGTGCTGCTGGTGGCGCTCGTTGGAAGGGCGAGGGCTGAAGGATGAGGGCTGAAGGCCGCACCGCCCTCTGGCTGATCAGGGCCGCGCTCTACGCCCTGCTGGTGGGGCCGATCGGCGCCCTGGCCCTGTACGCCTTCTCGGAGCGCTGGTTCTTCCCGGCGCTGCTGCCGCCGCGCTGGACGGCCGACCCGCTGCTGCGGCAGCTGGGCGACCCGCGGCTGCGCGAGGCCCTGGCGACGAGCCTGCTGGTGGCGGGGCTGGCGACGGGCCTGGCGCTGCTGGTGGGCTACCCGGCGGCGCGGGCCCTGGGGCGGGGGCGCTTCCGCGGGCGGACGGTGGCGCTGCTGCTGCTCGCTTTGCCGGGGCTGGTGCCGCCGGCGGCCACGGGCATGGGCCTGAACATCATCGCCCTGCGCCTGGGGCTGGCGGGGAGCGTGGCGGGGGTGGCCCTGGTGCACCCCATCCCCGGGGTGGGCTACGGGGGGCTGACCCCGGCGGG
>DAOLDO010000659.1:0-4155 GCA_035327325.1 Chloroflexaceae bacterium
CGCGGGTTGAGACGCCGGTACTCATTGAGGTCAAGGTCGAGGCGGGGTGGTCCCAGGCTGTGGATCCTGGTAACAGCCTCGTACACGCCCATCGTCCTCGGATGCAGGGCGAGCACCGCCTGAAGCATCAGGCGCGAGGCCGGCTCGTCGGGGGTGCGCCAGTCGGCGAAGCTGCCCTCCGGCCGTTCGCTCGGCGCCCGCGCCACCGAGCGATCGAAGAGCACCTCGGCGCTGCGCAGGTCGCCGTGGAGCACGGCGACGCGGGCGGCGAGGGAGTAGGCAAAGGCGACCAGCATGTTGAGCCGGCTGTCAAAGAAGCGCTCGCCCCGGTCGGCGCTAAGGGCCAGCATCACCAGCAGCTCCGCGGGCCAGAGCCGCGTCTGCTCCGCCTGCAGATCGTCCGGCGGCGGCGGCAGCGAGGCCAGCTCTCGCTCCGACAGCTCGACCAGGGCCTCGGCGCCGGCGATCAGGGTGGCGACGTACTCGAGGTCCTGACCCGTCGGCGGCAGCCGCGCGATAGCCGCTTTGAAGCTCGGCGCGAAGTCCTCGCGCCCGTGCTGCGCGACCAGGGTCGCCGTGTCCACCCCGAGGCCCGGCTCGGTCGCCTGGCGCAAGGCGGCGACCAGGCGCCCGGCGAGGGCCGGGCCGGGCGCCCGCCAGGCGGCCCAGGCGGCGACCAGCCGCCCGGTCGCGGCGCGCACCAGCAGCCGCTCGCCGCCGAGGGGGGCGTGGGGGACGAGCTCCTCCACGTCGGCCCAGACCTCGGCCAGCTCGCCGCGCCTGCCGGCGTTGAGCAGAGCCGCCGCGTAGGCGGCGCGCACCGCGGGCCGCAGCGGGCTGACGACCCGCCCCTCGTCCTCGGGCGGGCCGGCCGCGCCGCCCTCGGCCTGCAAAGGGCCGAGCAGCTCGATCAGCCAGGCGCCGCCCCGCCTGCCGAGCAGCCGCCCGACAAGGCCGTCCCACCACCTGGCGGCGCCCACAGGGTCGCGGCGCACCAGGGCGCGCAGCGCGGCGTGCACGACCGTCCAGTCCAGCTGTCCCGGATCCGCGCGCTCGTCGGTTCGGGTGCTCAGAAAGTTTGTGGCCCTGTCCAGTAACGTCTTGAAGTTCGGGCCGAGAACGTTGGGGACGGCGTAGTACTGCTCGAGCCAGGCCCGCATCTCGGGCTGCACGCCGATCGCCTCGGTGTGGCCGGCGTAGCGGACCATCCACTCCTGCTCGGCGAGGCGGCGGAAGGTCGCCTCGGCCTCCTCGTCGTCCTGCCCGGTTACGAACTTGATCAGCGGGCGGGTCACGAAGCCGAGCAGGGTGGCCAGGGGCAGCAACTCGGCCAGCTCGCGGTTGCCGAGCCGGTCCACGATGCGCTCCTGGATATAACGTCCGACGCTGGTAGCGCGGATCTCGTCGGCCGTCGGCGGGTGTTCCGTCGCCGCCCAGTCGGCGTAGAAGCTCACGAGGAAGGGGTTGCAGCGCTGCGCCTCGTCCCCGACGGCCGGGGCGCCGTCGAGCCGCAGATCGTGCGTGCCGCCGGCGTCGGGGCTGCTGCGCCTGATGATCGGGTCAACCAGCTCGGCCGGCACGCGGAACACGGGCTCGCCCGGCTGCGGCTCCTGGGGCGGGTAGCGCAGGCCGTCGGGGCCTCGCTCCACGCCGGCGAGGTAGGCGCGGGCCTCCTCGCGGCTGAAACCGCGCAGCTGCGCCACCTCGAGGAACGGCCGGGGCGGCAGCGGGCCGATCGGCTCCTGGCGCCAGCCGGCCCCGGCGCTGGCGAGCAGCCGGCGGCCCGAGAAGATCACGCGCAGGTTCGGCACGCCGAGGCTCTCGGGCCCGGGCGGGTCGCCCGCGAGCGTCTGGGCGCCCTCGCGCAGAGCGCGCAAGATGGCAAAGGTGGCCTCCACATTGACGAGCGAGCCATCGGGACGCACCCTGGCCAGCTCCTCGCAGGTATCGAGCACGAGCACCACCGGCCGCCCGAACAGCCGCAACCCCTCGCAGAAGCTCTCCACCCCGCGCACGAAGGCGCGGTCGGCCCAGGGGCGCTCGGGCCCGGGGCTGCCGGCCAGGCGGTCCCGCTCGAGGCTGCGCCTGGCCTCCTCGAAGCTGTGCTCGGCCTCGGCGAAGGCCTCTTTGATCTGGACGTCGGTGGCCTCGGGGGCCTGGGCCACCAGCTCGGCGCTGAGCGACCAGAGCAGCAGCCCCGGGTTCAGGTTCGGGAAGTCGGGGTGGAGGTAGTCGAAGTCCACCCTGGCCACCGCCAGGCCCTGGAGCCTGGCCAGCTCGGTCACGATATAGCGGATCAGCATGGTCTTGCCGACGCCGCCGTGGCCGACCAGGTGCAGGGCCCAGCCCTCGGGCGGCCCGGCGAGAAAGGCGTTCACGGCGTCAATCTGCTCGGCCCGGGGCACGAAGGCGCTCAGGCGGCGCGTGTCGTCCGCTCGCCGGTAGAGCAGGTCGAGCCGCCTGCCGGCGCGCCCGAGGGCGTCCGCCACCTCGACGCTGCCCATGGAGCCCATGAGGGGCACGAGGGGCCGAGCGGCCTCGATCCAGGCCAGGAGCTCGGCGCTGCTGGTCTCATCGAAGGCTCGATCCACCGCGCGGCCCAAGGCCGCGGCCACCTGGCCGGGCTCGTCCGCGTGCCGAGCGAGGTGGGCCCAGCGCGCCAGGGCGGGCAGCTCGCGCGCGCACGCGGACGAGTCGGCCAGCCCCGCGCCCACGTCGGCCAGCGCCCGGCGGATCGCCATGTTGCGCGCCGCGAGCTGGCCTGGCTCCTCGCCCCGGTAGGCCCGCAGAGTCTCGAGGCGCGTGTTCTCCGCCATGGCGTAGCGGGCGGGCGATGCGTCGTCGTCGTCGTCGTCGTCGCCCGCCCTGCGGACAAGGAGGCCGAGCGCGACCAGGCGATCGAGGGTCGCCGCGGCGGGCCCGCCGGCGGGAAACCCGGCCTCCTCGGCGATCGCCACCGTCGTCTGGGGCACGAGGGCCAGCCAGAGCAGCGCCTCGCCGCTGACGCCGGGCGGCGGAGCCCAGGCGGGCGCGCGGGCGGGGCGGCGCGCGAGCCCCGCCAGCAGGTCGTCGGCCGGCGGCGCGCCCGGGCCGCTCACGCGCCACCCCCGGCCGCCGGGGCCTGGTCGTTGATCAGCGCGCTGTCGTCCGCGGGGATAAGCTGCTGCAGGTCGCGCAACCAGTCTACTTTCTCGAGCGTGTTCGGATCCAGCAGGTACGACGGGACGCCGCGGGTAACGTGCTTGTGGAAGCTGCTGAACAGCGGCTCGACCTCGCCCGCGTCGCGCTTGCGGTTGGTGAGGGGGAGCAAGGGCCGGCCCGCCTTGTTGTCCTCGCGCCAGCCGAGCAGGAACTGGCGGTAGGCGCGCCGCCCCTCGCCGGGCTCAAACTCGGTGAGCTTCCCCCCCCGGATCGGCCCCTTCGCCTCCCACGGGCTGATCACCTGCTCGTAGATCGCCTTCGCCTGCGGGTCGTGGCGCCGGCTGTAGCCGACGATGGCCCGCACGCTGTCGCGGAACCACGGGGTCCACAGGGTATCTTTGTGCAGCAGTTTGGCGAGCATATACAACGCGGCGCTCTGCTCCATGTAGTCCAGGTCGTCAACGATCAGCAGCAGCTTCGCCTGGCTCGCCGCCGGGCGCGCCGCGCGCATCGCCGCCAGCAGGTCGCGCATCGCCAGCCAGAAGACCTCGGCGAGCACGTCCTCGTGGCTGGGGCTCTCATCCTCCACCACCTCGAGGCAGCTGAGCTCCGGCCGCGCGAGCACGCCCGGCACGGGCTTCGCGGGGTCCCAGCGCAGGCACTCGCGCAACCCCTCCCAGCTCTCGGGCAGCGGGAGGCCCAGCACGTCGGCGCTCCGGCGAGCCGCCTGCCTGAGCTTCTTGAGCAGATCGCGCGGGTCCTTGGGCGCGACGCGCAGGTCGCCGAGGGGCTGCTCGCTCAGGATCACCGGCAGGTGGCCGTCGCGAAAGGCGGTCGCCGCCAGCTCGCCAAGGAGCCAGGAGAGCCCGATGCGCGGCCGCAGCTCGTCGGGGGGGCGCGGTGGCGGGGGCGTGCCCCACTCGGCGCTGAGCGCCAGCGCGGAGTAGATCGTGTTGTCGGCCTGGCCGGCGCGCAGCCGCAGGTCGGAGGGGCTCCTGCTCAGGCGCTGGAGCC
>DAOLDO010000660.1:0-4133 GCA_035327325.1 Chloroflexaceae bacterium
CCGCCCGGGGTGGTCTACTACAGCTACGGCCCGCCGCCAGGGCAGGCCGGCGCTCCGCCGCCGGGTGCCGCGGGCGAGAGCTACGGCGTGCGCGAGTGGCTGAGCCGGGGCGGCGAGGTCGCGAGCGAGACGGCGCAGAAGCTGGGCCAGGCCCTCCAGGGCTTCGCCGAGCAGCTGGCCGCGACCCTCGAGCAGACCCTGCGCGACGCCTCGGACCTCCACGTCGAGACCTACGTGGCCGAGGATCTGAGCGGGGTGGACTACAGGGCGGGCGACTTCAGCAAGGCGGAGCTGCGGGCGGTCACGCTGATGGAGCTCGACGGCGACACGAAGGTGCTGGTGCCGCGCAGCGACGCGGGGGTGGACCAGGAGCTGTGGGCGGTACACACCTCGATGGTGGCCCAGGCCCAGGCGAACAGGGCCGAGATGATCAGGGCGATCGCCCAGGCCGCCTCGGGGCTGTTCGCCGCCGTCCAGGGCAAGTAGGTGGCCGCGGCGAGGGCAAGCTTCGAGCTGATCGACGCGGCGGGCGGACTGGCGCCGGGGCCGTGGCGCGCGCGGCCCGCGGGGCCGGCCAGCTTCGGCGCGGGTGGCGAGGACGCGCCGGCGGGGCCGGTCTGGCTGGTGGACCTGCCGGCGGACCGGGCGGCTGCTGCTGCGGCCCTGGCCCTGGCCGAGGCCGATCTGCGGCGCCACGAGGCGGCGGTGGACGGCGCGCCCGCGCGCATCGCCGCCCTCGCGACCGGGGGCGGCGCCGCCAGCTTCGGCGCGGGCGGCCTGGCCGCGCCCGAGCGCGAGCTGCTCGCCATGCTCGACGAGCTGCGGGCAGGGCCGGCCGGGGAGCCCGGCGCCTCCTTCGGGGCGGGCGCGGGGACGGGCTGGGCCGAGGCCGCGGGTCGCCTGCGGGCCTTCATCGCCCAGGCGCGCGAGACGGCCGGCAGCTACGCCGTGGTCGAGACGCGAGTCGCGGGGGTGCTGGCGGCGCGCACGAGCGTGGGCCTCGCGGGCGACATGCGCTCGCTGGTGGGGCGGGCGGCCCTCGGGGAGACGGCGGCGCTGCACCGGAGCTCTCTGGCCCTGGCCCTGCGCTCGCGGGCGGCCCTGCTGAAGACATGTGGGACGGCGCTGCGCGGCGCGGCGATCGTGGCGACGATGGTGGGCTCGCCCGCGGGCGCCGTGCTGGCCTTGCCGGCGGCCTGGCGCTTCGTCGAGCGGCTGCTCGAGGACCTGCGCGGCGAGTGAGCGACCCTGGTATCATGGGCCGTGAGACAAGGAGCGGAGACCCCTATGGCCAGCAATCTTGACGACTCGATGCGGGCGGCGGCGGAGAAGGTGCGCCAGTACGTCGAGGACGCCGCCGTGATGCAGGTGCGGACCTTCTACGTGATGACCGGCGCCGAGCCCCTGTCGGCCATTGACCCCGAGCGCCCCGGGGCCTTCACCGAGGTCAAGCTCGACGGCGACACCAAGGTCGTGGTGCCCATGCGCAGGGGCCGCGACGACACCATGGAGCTGGACGAGACCTTGTTCACCATCCACGAGCGCAACGTGGCCATGGCCACGGCGTACAGGGCCCAGGTGCTCAACGCCCTGATCGGTCTGCTCCAGCGGAGATGAGATCATGAGCGACCAGAGCGCGATCCCGCCGCGGCTGCGGGAGATCATCGAGGAGTTCAAGGAGAGCGACCGCGGCGAGAAGCTCGAGCTGATGCTCGACTACGCCGACCGGCTGCCCCCGCTGCCCGAGCATCTGCGCGAGCACGCCGGGATGGAGCAGGTCCACGAGTGTATGAGCCCGGTCTTCGTGCAGGGCGAGCTGGAGGGCGAGGGGGTGGTCTTCCACTTCGACGTGCCCGAGGAGGCGCCGACCACGCGGGGTTACGCCTCGATTCTGGCCGAGGGGCTGCGCGGCGTCACCCCGCGCGAGGTGCTGGCGGTGCCCGGCGACTTCTTCCAGGAGATGGGCCTGCACCAGATCCTCAGCCCCCAGCGCCTGAACGGGATCACGGCGATTCTGGCCTATATGAAGCGCCAGGCCCTGCGGCTCATCACTTAGGCCAGAGGCGAGAAGGTTTCCCAAAAGACTATTGCAATTGCAACCAGTTCGTGCTATACTCGGCCAACATCTCCGGGAATGATCCAGGGCGTAAGCGCGCGAAGGCGGCGGTCGCTCCCGACCGACCTGTCAGCCTCCGAGCGCTCAGAAGTTGATAGATCCTGGCGGCCGCGCCGCCGCCGGCTACACGGTCGTAGTCCTCAAAGGAGCAAGGCAGATGCGTCGGCTCTCGCTTGTCGTGCTGCTCGCCATGGTGGCGGGCCTCTTCATCGTCCCCGTCGGCCAGGCCCAGGCGGCCACCTTCCGCAACCATGTCGCGCGCGTCCCCGCGGCCCCGACCAGCGAGGAGTCGGTCCGCGTCTGGATGGCGAGCGACACGGCCTTCGGCGAGACCGCGGGCCTCGAGTACAACCCCGTCGGGACCAACACCTACGTGAAGGTGCTGGGCGCCTTCGACACGAGCGGTCCCGCCCCGGCCAACTGGCGCGCCGACATCCCGGCCTTCGCCGCCGGCAGCGAGGTGCGCTACCAGCTGTTCACGCGCAACCAGTTCGGCGACGACTACGGCTTCACCGGCTTCAACTGGAGCTTCACCGTAGACGACGGCGACGTCCAGTGGAACGAGGTGCTGCACGACAGCTTCAGCGAGGACTACCGCTCGCCCGGCGGCCCTGTGACCGCCGGCACCACGGTGCGCCTGCGCCTGCGCGCGGCCCAGGGCGACCTCACGGGGGCCCGCGTGCGCGTGTGGGACGACAGGACCGACAGCGAGAGCTTCATCCCGATGGCCTGGGATGGGGCCTTCGACACCTCGAGCACCTACGACTGGTGGGTCGCAAATGTGCCCACGGGCGCCGACCCGACGGTGCTCTACTACTTCTTCGAGCTGACCGACAGGCTCGACCGGGACTACTACGTTGACGACGACCCGAAGTTCTACGGGGGCGGCTTCGGGACGATGAGCGACGGCTGGGACGACAGCCGCAGCTTCCAGATCACCGCCTACGACCCGGCCTTCAGCGTGCCCGGGTGGATGCAGCGCGGGATCATCTACCAGATCTTCCCCGACCGCTTCCGCGACGGCGACCCGTCCAACAACCCGCAGGCGGGCCGCTTCTCGTACGGCCGGGCGGGCGGGACGATCGTGCGCTCGAACGCGCCGAACGGCGAGTGGAACTACACCGTCTGCGACCCGCGGGACCGGCAGGGTGTGGGCTTCAACTGCACCGACTACTATGGCGACAACTTCTACGGAGGCGACCTGCGGGGCATCACCCAGAAGATCGCGGACGGCTACCTGAGCAGCCTGGGCGTGACGGTGCTCTACCTGAACCCGATCTTCCGCGCCCCGTCGAACCACAAGTACGACACGGCCAACTTCCTCGAGATTGACCCCGACTTCGGCACGCTGCAGGACTTCCGCGACATGGTGGCGGCGGCCGAGGCCCGCGGGATCAGGATCATGCTCGACGGCGTGTTCAACCATACCTCGTCGGACAGCCCCTACTTCGACCGCTACGGGCGCTACGCCGAAACGGGCGCCTGCGAGGCGACGGCGAGCAGCCCCTCGCCCTACAGCGCCTGGTTCTACTTCCCCCACTTCGCCAACGCCGGCAACGATGGCGGCGTGAACGTGGTCTGCCAGAACGGCCAGACCTACGAGGCCTGGTACGGCTACTCCTCGCTGCCCAAGATCCGCTCGGACCTGGCCCAGGTGCGCGACTACTTCTACGGCGGCGCCGACGCCGTGGGCCCCTACTGGGTGCGCGAGGGCGCGAGCGCCTGGCGCTTCGACGTGGGCGCCGACGTGGACCCGGGCGTGACCAACGACCCGACCAACGACTACTGGGAGGGCTTCCGCGCCGCCGTGCGCAACCCGGCGATCAGCGGCAAGAGCGACGTGGTGATGCTGGGCGAGGAGTGGGGTGACGCCTCGGCCTGGCTGCTCGGCGACGAGTGGGACAGCGTGATGAACTACCGCTTCCGCTCGGCGGTGCTCAGCTGGCTCTTCACCGGCTGCTCGGGCAACGGCTGCACGGGGGGGGCGAAGTTCCAGGAGAACGACAGCAACGACTTC
>DAOLDO010000661.1:0-4131 GCA_035327325.1 Chloroflexaceae bacterium
GGCGGGAGCTGGCCCTTGCCGCGCAGCTGCTCGAGCCAGAACTGGGCGCCCTTGAGCGGGTCGGGCCGGTTGCTGGGGTCGAAGAGCACCAGGGCGGTGTCAACGTCGTCGAGGAAGATCGAGTGGATGGGACGGTACACGTGCTGGCCCGCCAGGTCCCAGAGCACCGCCTCGCACTGGGTGCCGTCGGCGCGGGTCTTGCCGAGCTCGCCGACCACCCAGAACTGCTGGCCGTGGGTCGAGGCGTGCTCCTTGAACTCGCCCTTCGCCATGCGCCAGCCCAGCCCCGTCTTGCCCACCCCCGAGTCGCCCACCAGCACGACCTTGGCGGTGGTGTAGTGTGTGGACTCGACGGCGGGGGCATTGTTTAGCAAGACGTCTACGTCAATGTCCCAGATGCGGACGACGGTGGTTTCACCAAAAGTAGCTAGTTGGGGAATGTGGGGGTGGAATAGTGCGGAGGCTCCTATTGATGTGAGCTCTGATATTAGTTTAATAGGCCAGGTGGTCGTGTTGTGCCAGAGCTTAATATGCCCATCAGACGAAGCACTGGCTAATATGGAAGTGTCTGAAGAGCATGAGAGCGATGTGATATCGTCGGTATGGGCTTCCAGCACGTAAACCTGAGTGCTTGCAAGATCGGTTGGCAAGCGAATAATACTCGTTTCAGCTCCGAGAAGGAGGTGGTGATCTGGGGTGTAGAGCAGAGTGTTGATTTCCCCCTTTGTATGAGTGTAGCTCGATACGGAGGTTTGGGCTAGACTCCACATTGAAAGAGATGTATTATCGGTGGTGCCATCGAGATCATAATTCTTGGAGGCAACATAAATATTGGAAGTGTCACCGGGGCTTTCCCTGGGCTGCCATAATAGCTTTGTAATAATACTGCCAGCCTCTATCCTGGAACGCTCACTCCCGTTGCGCAGATCCCAGATAAACACTGTCTCATAGTTTGCAGTCGCCAGGAGTTTTCCATCAGTAGAGATGTCGGCCGAGTAAACACCTAACCACGGGTGATCGAAAGTGTGAATTCGTTTCCAATCAGAAGTCCTGTACACCTTGGCTGTTTTTTGATCTGTTAATACAAGTAAATTCCCGTCCGGGGACCAGGCAAGACTCCATAAGTAATCGTTGATCTCTTTGCCGTTCTCAAGTGTGGCAAGACGACTATAGTCGCTGGTGCGCCAGATACTGATGTCGCCGTCAAAGCTTCCTGTAGCAAGGAAGCGCCCATCAGGAGACCATGCAGTGCGGTCGCCAGTACCTGCCTGCCATGTTAGCACCGCCCGCAGCGTGAGCCCAGGCACTGGCGACTCGCCTACCTCAGTAAACTCCTCGACCTCGGGCTCGTCCTGCTCGGGCGGGGGCGCCCGTTCCGACATCTGCTGTCGGCGGGGCTCGTCGTCGGGCTGCTGGCCAAAGAGCCTGCGGAAGATGCTCATGGGGGCGGCTTTCTTGAGCGCAGGAGGATATGGGCGTGTGATCTTCGCGTGCTGCTGAGTATAGCACGCGGCCCCGCCGCGTCGCCAAGAGTTGCGCTGCCGCACGCTGGCCCGGGCGAAGCAGGTCCGGGGTTGGCCCGGCGGGCGGCGTGACCGGCCGCAGCCTGATCCTGTGCGACGCCCTTCGCTCGAGCTCGTAAGGATCGGCTCAGGGGCCGTCAGTGGGTCGTCGTCTCCGCGCCGACATTGCGGCGGGTGGAGGCGACGCTACGCTTTCTGCTAGAGCTGTAGCGGCCTCGGGCGCTCTGCGCCCCGGCCGCGGCACCATGAGCGGCACCGCCCGCTCGTAGCGCGCGAACGCCTCGCCGTAGGCCGCGCGCAGCCGCGCATCCTCGTGCAGCGAGCCGAGCACCGCGTACACGAGGGTCGTGACGGCCAGGGCGAGCCGGTTGTAGGTCATGCGCGGGAAGCCGAAGAAGAGCAGCACGGCCGGCAGGTTGTCGGGGTGGCGGATACGCCGGAACAGCCCCCGCGCGTCCATCGTCCCGTCCGCGGCCAAAGGCGGCCCCTGGGCCACCGGCGTCGCCGGCGGCTCGCGCCCCAGCAGCGCCGCCACGGCCTGGCGCACCCCGAGCATCCTGAACGGCCCGACCACGCGCACCACGTCGAGCAGCACGGCGATGCCGGCGAGCTGGACGGCCCGCCCCAGCAGCGACCACGGCCAGCGTAGGCGGTACAGCTCCCTGTCGGGTTGGCGCAGGAACCAGACCAGGCCGAGCAGGGCCGTGGCGAACGACTTCACCGTGTAGAAGAAGCGGTACAGCCCCGGGTCGTAGCGCGCGCCGAAGATGCGGCGCGCCAGCGCCTTCGTGCCGCTCCACGCCATCAGGCTGTGGAGCGCGTACAGCCCGCCGACCACCCCGGCTACCTGCCCCGCCTGATGCTCGCCCTTGCCCATGGCCCCCGCTTTCCACTCGGTGCCTCGTCCACAGGGCGCGGTGGTGCAAGTCGCGGGCCAGGGGCGGTGGCGGGACGACTACTCGCCCTTGCCCTTGCGCTCGCGCTCCTCCCACCACTCGCCGAAGCTCCGGTCGCCCTGGGGCTGCGGAAAATCTCGGCTCCTGGTCCAGAGGTGCAGCGGCGGCGGCAGGCGCCTGATGCGCCCCTTGCGCCCGATCAGGCGCGAGCCGATCCGCGCCAGGCGCCCGCCGGCCCGCAAGAGGCCGGGGCTGCGCATCGTCGTCGCGTAGCCCTGGATGGCCGCCTTCTCGGCCGGGTGGTACTTGCCGGCCCGCACCGCGTCGGCCCTGAGCCGCAGCAGTAGGTCGGGGATGGCGATGCGCACCGGGCAGACCTCCTGGCAGGCCCCGCAGAGCGAGCTGGCCTGGGGCAGCAGGTGCGTGTCGGGCAGGTCGGGCTGTAGCAGCGGGGTGAGGACGGCCCCGATCGGGCCCGAGTAGACCCCGCCGTAGGCGTGCCCGCCGATCGACTGGTAGACAGGGCAGGCGTTGAGGCAGGCTCCGCAGCGGATACACATCAGCGCCTCGGCGTACTTGCCGCCGAGGATCTTCGAGCGCCCGTTGTCGAGCAGCACCAGGTGGAACTCCTCGGGGCCGTCCTCTTCGCCGGGCCGCGCCGGCCCGCTGATGATGCTGGTGTAGACCGAGAGCTTCTGGCCCGTGGCCGAGCGGGCCAGGACCTGCAGCATCACGCCGAGGTCGTCGAGCCGCTCGACGATGCGCTCGATGCCCATGATCGCTACGTGGATGCGCGGCACGCTGGTCGAGAGACGGGCGTTGCCTTCGTTCTCGACGATCACCACGGCGCCCTCGTCGGCCACGCCGAAGTTGACCCCGCTGACGCCCATGTCGGCCCGCAGGAAGCGCTGGCGCAGGGCCTGGCGGGCCGCGCGGATCATCGGCGGCACCTCGGTGGTCGGCGCCATGCCGAGGTGCTGCTCGAACAGGTCGCTCACCTGCTCGCGCGTCTTGTGGATGGCGGGCGCGATGATGTGCGAGGGCGTCTCGCCGGCGAGCTGGATGATATACTCGCCGAGGTCCGTCTCGACCACCTCGAGGCCGGCCTCCTCGAGGGCCTCGTTGAGGTGGATCTCCTCCGAGGCCATGGACTTCGACTTGACGATGCTCTGCACGCCGCGGGCGCGGGCCAGCCCGACGATGTAGCGGCGGGCCTCCTCGCCGTCGGCGGCCCAGCAGACCGTGCCGCCCCGGGCCTCGACGTTCTCGGCCAGGCGCGCGAGCAGCTCGTCGAGCCTGCTGAGCGCCCCGGCCCTGATGGCGCGGGCCTGGTCGCGCAGGGCGGCCTCATCGCTCAGGGCGCCGATCGCGCCGGCCCGGTTGCCGATGAAGCGCGAGGTGGCCCGGGCCAGGGCTGTCTTCAGCGAGTCGTCGTGCAGGGCGCTGTCAACCCTGTCATGGAAGTGGAGCGTCTGCGTCGCCATGGGCGTCTTCCGTATGCGTCGGCGGGGTGCTGCCCCCAGTGTACCACGTGATGACTTGCAGGGGCGATCCCTGTCAACCCGTCTTTTTGCGGGGGGGCGTCGCCGGCCCCCCGCGCCCCCCGCGCGAGGGCTTCGCCCTTCGATCCCTAAACGCGATGCCTGTGCTATGCCATCCGGCCCGTTGTCATGCCCCGTGGGCGCTGCCGTTCAGGGCGCCCCGGCCCGCGT
>DAOLDO010000662.1:0-4124 GCA_035327325.1 Chloroflexaceae bacterium
CGGCGATCCACTGCGGCAGCGGCGGACGCCCCATGCCCTCCAGGGTCTGCTCGTGGGCACGCACCTGGCTCAGTTCGCCGATCAGGTGGTTTGGGGCGACGACCAGCACCGTGAAGGCGCGGCCCTGGTTGCTCGGCAGCAGCTGGCGGATGACCTCAGCCGCGCCAGTGGACATACTCGACTTGCCAGATCCCATGTCCGCACTCAGGCCCATCACCGTGCGGCGCTTGCCGGTGTTCGGATCGGGCTGGCGGAACGCGGTGGCAATCGCCGCGATGATGTGGCGCTGCATCGGGATGAAGCCGGCGGGGTAGCCGGGCAGCGCCCGACCACTGGCCGGGACGATGCTATCAAGGATGTCCGCCACATCCGGCGGCAGCTGCATGTCATAGACGGGCGGCGCGCTGTGGGCCACGGCGTCGAGCAGGCTCTGCGCCGCATCGGGCAGATCCATCAGCGCCGCGATCCCGGTGTCACCGGTGTAGCGGGTGATCGCCGCCTGCTCGGTGTCGAGCGTGACGACCACCGGCTCGCGCAGCTCCATGCGGTGGGTGTCGATCACCGTCGCGCCGTCGCCAGTGACCCGCTCCTCCTGCCAGGTCTTGGTCGTTCGGCGCGTGCTACCCTTGATCCGGGCCTGCCGACTGGCGATCGTGACGATCATGTTGTTGATGTCGCCCTCGGCCACGCGCAGCGCCGCCGCGACCTTGCCCAATGGGAAGATCGGTCGGATGCGCCGCCGATCCTGCCGCGCCGCCTGGAGCCGGGTCTGGTAGCCGCGCGACGCCCAGGCGCCGCCGCCGGCCAGCACATCGGCCTGGGCCTGCTCGGGGGTTGCCGCGTTCGCGTCACGCCAGATCAGCTGGCGCTGCTGCTTGAGCGGCGAGGGGATGGTGTAGCGTGGGGTCGCCTGGTGGCTCAGCTCCGGCAGCTCGCCGGTCAACTTTTCAGCGATCAGCCGGGCGCGCTCCTTCAGCTCCGCGCCACTGCGCCAGCCCGCGCGCACGATGCCGACCACGAGCACCTCGCGGTAACGGCGATGCGCCTCAGGTAGGGCCAGCATGGTCACGCGGTCGTAGCAGCGCGCCAGGTGGTTGAGCGTGCCAAGGTTGGTCAGCCAGACATCCTGCGGGGCGAGCATCAGGTGGATGCCGCCCGGCTGGAGCCAGCCGCCCTCCTCGACGATGCGCTTGAAAAAGAGCGGCTCCAGCCGCCCGCCGCCCTGCTCCTTCGGCTGCTGGCCGAAGGGCGGGTTGGTCCAGGCGATCTGAAAGGTGTTGCGGCTGATCTGCAGCGCGCGGATCGCGTCCGCGCCGAGCACGTGGTCGGTGAAGCGCGTGCAGCGCGCCATGCGGCCGTCGGCCAGCTCGTTGAGGTAGAGCTGATCGCGACCGACGCCCCAGGCGGATGCCAGATGGGCCGCAGCCTCACCCTCGCCCGCACAGATATCGATAAAGCGCGCCGTCGCCGGGGCCGGAGCCACCAGCGAGGCGATCAGGGGGACGACATCCGGCGCGATCGGGACGTACTGGAAGTTGGCCTCCATCGCAAGTCGAGTCATTGCTTATTCCTCTCTGTAGAGCCGAAAATCCGATATCCAACAGCCGACAGGGGTGGGCAGGATGATCCGCACACCCCTCAGCAACGGTCATCAGACTTTCGGCTATCGGGTTATCGGCTATTCCTCGTCGTCATCAGTGTCGTCACCGCCCTCGCCGGCCTGCTCGACCACCTCGTCGATGCGGAGGGCCGCGCCGATCTCGGTAATCACCAGGTCGTCGTCACGGAGGCTGCTCGGGGCGATGCCCTGCTGCACCGCGACGATCAGGCGCGTCCAGCGTGGCTCGTCAGCGAGCACCCAGTATCCCTGGCAGCCGGTGCTGGGCAGCGGGGTGATCAGGGCTGTCTCGGAGTCGTCGGGGTTCGTGCCGTAGCCCCAGAGCTGCGGCGCCCAGGCGAGATCGAACGGGACGCTGATGGCGCGGCTGAGCTGCTGGGCGAAGAGCGGGAGGTCGGGAGCGCCGCTCTGGTCGTTGCCGGCCAGGTGCAGAAATGCCTGGCCCAGCTCCGGCTCGAAGGCGCTGCGGTGGGTCAGGGCGAGGTGGCTCAGGCCGCTGGCGTGCAGCGGCTGGTCGTTCCAGTCGCCGGCATACTGCTGGCGGCCCTCCATGCGGCGGGGGTAGTGCCGCTGACCGCCGGCGCGCACCGGGATCTGCTCACGCCGGCCATCGAGGATGGCCGCCCAGAGTGCCCGGTTCTTGCTCAGGCCACCAACGGCGCTCAGATGCAACAGGGTGTCGTTGCCGTCACGACTCTGGCGACCGGGCAGCACGCAGACCGAGATCGGCCAGTGGGCGGCGTCTTTCAGATCGAGCCGGTGCAACTCGCTCCGCAGGCGCATCGGCCAGGGCGGGAGCTGCCGCACCAGGGTGTGGGTCGACTCGTCCAGGGTGAACGCTGGCCCGTCGAGACAGGCCAGCAGCCCGGCGATCCAGATCGGCAGGGTGTCGAAGGTTGGATACCAGCGCTGGCCAGTGTGCTCGGGCGCGGCGCCGCAGACCTGGCGGCGCGTGCGCTGCCAGTAGTCCACGACATCAACTGCGGCGATCATCTCGCGGAGTGCGCCGTCAGTCTGCACCTCGCCGCGAACCACCTGGGCGACGCTGCTGAGCAGCTCATTCCAGAAGCGCTGGGCCGCATAGGCGACTACCCAGCGCTCCTCCAGGCTCTCGGCCAGGCCAAGCTGCGCGGGGATAGCGGAGTCATAGGCGGCGATCTGGGCGAAGGCTGCGCGGGACTCGTGGCGGTCGTTGAAGATCGCCCGGAACGCCGGGGCGGCCGGAGCGAATACCGGAATCAGGTCGAGCCGGCTGAAGGGATCGTCGCAGCGCCCATCGACAAACGGCGGGGGCTGCGGCGCGACCCGGCGGGCATCCTGGACGACTGGGAAATGGGCGCGCAGGAGCGCGACGGCCGTATCGGCGTCGTCGGCGGGGATCACCCAGCCGAGGTTGTTGTAACGCGCGCTGCGGCAACGGGTCTTCAGGGTGTCAATGAAGGGGCGAACGGGCACGGGCGGGGCGACAATCACGTCGCCGGCCCGCTCCCAGACTCGCGCGGTGGTATCAAACATAGTGTCCTCCTGGTCGGCCTACGCCCCCGGGAGGACAGACGCACCCCACTGGGGAGCATCGTCGTCCCCAGCCGAGCGCGCAGAACCACTCATCAGTCGCGGGGTTTCCTCAGAACGCGAACGATCCCGTGGTGCAACTGCGCCACGGGATCGTCATTGCGTTGAGTGTCGTAAGCGGAGCGAACAACAGACTACAGCGGCACCTCCTCGTCCTCGATCGGCTCCTCGATCACACCGGCGCCATTGCCGTTGGCGTGACCGTTGCCGTTCGTCGCGCCGTTCAGGCCGCGGCGCTGGCTGCGCCAGTTCTCGAACTGGGCGCGCACGGCATAGCCGTAGCTGACCCACTCCTCGCCGACAAACAGGTCGTCCATGAGGGTCTGATTCGACGCCTCAGGCAGGGCCAGCATCGGCAGGGTGACGAGTGAGCCGTGGCCTGTGTCGGTGTAGATCACCTGGTTCTTGGCGTTGACCAGGGAGGAGATGGGCAGCCAGAAGGTCCAGAGCGGCAGGCGCTTGCCGGCGAGCTGCTCGGCCTCGCGCAAGAGACCATTGCGGTAGGCGTTGAAGATGCCGGTCTTGCCCATGACGGCGCGGCCGGTCATACCATGGAACGACCAGACCACCGGTTCGGCGATGCCCTCGGCGAGGCAGACGATCTCGGTGTGGATCTGTGCGCCGGGCTCCCAGGCCGCAATGTAGCGGCGGTCCTTGCGCTTCTCACCACCGGAGACAATCTCGACAACGTGGTAGGGCTGCTGGCGCCAGGTGATCAGGGCCAGGTGCAGGCTGCGGGTCTCGTAGCCGACCTCATGCTCAAAGCGCTGCGACGGCGTCCAGGGCTCGCTCGGCTCCTGCTGGAGCGTGGTGCCCTTGACGTAGAAGACGCCGGGGGTCTTGGCGGGCTTGTTGCCGTTGTACCACCAGATCGCGGGCGTGGTTGGCGTCAAATCATTGACGGCCGGCGGCTCGACGGTGGCGATGCGGGTTG
>DAOLDO010000663.1:0-4122 GCA_035327325.1 Chloroflexaceae bacterium
CGGGGGGTCCGGGGGCGGGCCCGCCGCTGGGCGGCGGGGGGGGCGACGTCGCCGGTTGGCGTGGTGGTCATAGCGGGTGTGGCTCTCCCGGCCGGCGTGGCGGGGGCTGGCGGCCTGTTAAGGCGACCATGGGGTTGCCCCTCTGCCAGGGCGGTCAAGCGTGGCCGCCCCGTACCTCTCAGCTAAAGACGAGCGCGGTGCGAGCAGGAGCGATCAGACGCGGAATCTTTACGGCTTTGCGGCTTTGCGGCTTTGCGTGAGCGTAACCGCGAGGCATTGGTTCTATGCCTGGTTGCAGAAGGTGCTGATCGAGGGGTCTGCGCCGATCACGAGCATGATGTCGTCGCGGGCGAAGAGCAGGTCGGCGGGCGGGGTGACGATCATCTGGCTGCCGCGCCTGACGGCCAGGACGTTGATGTTGAAGCGCTTGCGCAACCCGCTCATCATCAGGGACTGGCCGATCAGCCACTTGGGCACGCGCACCTCGGCCACGCTGAAGCCCGCGCCGAGGTCGAGGTGGTCGAGCACGCGGGGCTCGGCCAGGCGCCAGGCCAGCCGGGCCCCCGCCTCGTGCTCGGGCAACACCACCTGGTCGGCGCCGACCTTGAGCAGGATCTGCTGCTGGCGTTCGCTGACCGCCTTGCAGACGACCCGGCGCACGCCCATGCCCTTGAGGGTGACGGTGGTCATCAGGTTGTTCTCGAAGTGGGTGCCGATCGCCACCACCACCGTGTCGAACGAGGTGATGTCCACGGCCCGCAGGGCCTCCTCGTTGGTCGAGTCGAGGGCGACGATCTGGGTCATGCGGTCGGCGAGGCCCTGCACGATCTCGGGGCTGCGGTCAATGCCGAGGACGGTGTAACCCCGCCCGATCAGGTTGAGGGCCACGGCGCTGCCGAAGCGCCCGAGCCCAATCACGGCGAACTCGTGGCCGTTTTGCCGGCTCATAGTGCTGCTGTCCTTACGAAAATCCGATACGAGCGCACAGCGCCCTCTATTGTACCGCTGTTCCTCGTCGCGGGGGCGACTGTGCTACAATGCCCGCGCCATGGACGACGGAACCCCCCTGATTGACACCCACGCCCACCTGGCCCTGGGCCACTTCGACGCCGACCGCGAGGCGGCGATCGAGCGGGCCGCCGCGGCCGGCGTGGCCCGCATGATCGAGATCGGCTACGACCTGCCCTCGTCGCGGGCCGCCGTCGCCCTGGCCGAGGCCCACCCCCAGATCTTCGCCGTGGTCGGCGTGCAGCCCAACCACGTGGCCGACCTCCACGGCGGCTGGCTCGACGAGGTGCGCGCCCTGGCCGCCCACCCGAGGGTGGTCGCCATCGGCGAGATCGGCCTCGACTACCACTGGATGCAGGCCCCGCCCGACCAGCAGGAGCGGGCCTTCCGCGCCCAGCTGGCCCTGGCCCGCGAGCTCGGCCTGCCCGTGGTCATCCACAGCCGCGAGGCCCAGGCCGACATGCTGCGCGTGCTCGACGACGCGGCCCGCGGCCAGCCCGGGGTGATGCACTCGTTCTCGGGCGACTGGGCCTACGCCCGGGCCTGCCTCGAGGTGGGCTTCATGCTGTCGCTCTCGGGGCCCGTCACCTTCCCAAAGGCCGCCGAGCTGCACGAGGTTGCGCGCCTGGCGCCCCTGGAGATGCTGCTCACCGAGACTGACAGCCCGTACCTCAGCCCGCACCCGCGCCGGGGCCGGCGCAACGAGCCGGCCAACGTGCGCCTGGTGGCCGAGCGGCTCGCGGCGCTGCGGGGCGCGCCTCTGGAGGGCGTCGCCGCCCAGGTGTGGGCCAACGCCGAGCGACTCTTCGCGCGCATGCGCAGGTAACTACACTATGGCAACGACAACGATCCAGCGGAACCAGCCGAGCATCAGCAGGGAGCTCGGCGAGGTGCTCCCCGGGGCCCTGCTGATCCTGCTGATGACCGGGGCCGTGGTCTGGGCGCTCTCGGTCTCGACCTGGGCGCCGGGGCTGGGCGTGCTGCGGCCGATGGCCCTGCTCGGGCTGCTGGTGGGCGCGATCTTCGCCCGCCTGCCGTGGCTGCCGGGCTGGCTGGCCCACCTGCTCAGCGGGGCCCTGGCCGTCACCTGGGCCGTGCAGCTGCTCGGCGACCAGATGGACCCGGCCCTGCTCACCTGGCGCGACCAGGCGGCCGACCTGGCGCTGCGGGTAGTGAACTGGTCGCGGGTGATCGGCTCGGGCGGGCGCGGCGAGGACATCCTGCTCTTCGTCGTGGTGCTCTGCCTGCTGGTCTGGGCCCTGGCCTACGGCACGGCCTGGATGGTGCTGCGGCGCGGCTGGACCTGGCGACCGATCGTGCTCAACGCGCTGGTGGCCCTGGTCAACTACACCTACGTGCTGCCCAAGCCGACCCTGGCCTTCTTCGTCTTCCTGTGCGCGGCCCTGCTGCTGCTGGTCTACCAGCACGTGCTGGAGCGGCAGGCCCAGTGGGACGCGCAGCAGGTGGAGTACCCCGACCTGCTGCCGGTGCGCTTCCTCTGGTCGGCGGCCCTGGTCTGCGGCATCCTGATCGCGCTGACCGCCGCGCTGCCAGGCCAGGTCTCGATCGACCGGGCGACGCGCACCTGGGAGCTGCTGAGCAGCCCGTTCAAGGCGGCCCGCGAGGGCTGGGAGGACATGTTCAGCACGATCAGCGCGCCGCCTGGGGCGGGCAGCGGGGCCTTCACCACGGGCACGGCGCCCCTGGGCGGGGCGCGGCAGCTGAGCGACGAGGTGGTGATGGAGGTGCGCTCCGTCGAGTACGACTACTGGCGCGCCCTGGCCCTCGACAAATACACCGGCAACGGCTGGCAGAACACCGTGGGCGAGCAGGCCCGCGCCACCCTCGGCGCTGGCACGCGGGAGCAGGCCCGCACGCCCCTGGCCGCCGACGAGCCCATGCCCCTGGGCGACGTGCAGGCCCGGCGCGCGGTGGAGCAGCGCTTCAGCCTGGCCGGCGACCGCCTCGACGACCTGGTGATGGTCGGGGGCTCGGCCCTGTCGGTGAGCCTGCCGACGCTGGTTGAGCACAACTACGAGGTGGCCGAGGGCGGGCGGGCGCCCAACTTCGACGAGACGGCCCTGATCGTGGCCGAGCAGCGGCTGCGCGAGGGCCAGACCTACACGGTCACGGCGCTGATGTCGTTCGCCGACGTGGCGGGCCTGCGGGCCGCCGGCGATGAGTACCCCCAGTGGGTGCGCGAGCGCTACCTGCAGCTCCCCGAGACGGTGACGGCGCGCACCCGCGAGCGGGCCGCCCAGGTGATCGCCGACGCGGGGGCCCGCACGCCCTATGACGCCGCGATCGCCATCGAGCAGTACTTGCGCACCTTCGCCTACAACGAGGCCATCCCCGCGCCGCCCGCGAACGTTGACCACGTTGACTGGTTCCTGTTCGAGCGGCGCGAGGGCTACTGCGACTACTTCGCCTCGGCGATGGTGGTCATGCTGCGCTCGCAGGGCATCCCCGCCCGCTGGGTGCGCGGCTACGCCGGGGGCGAGTTTGACGCCGAGCGCGGCGTCTACGTGGTGCGCGAGAACGTGGCCCACAGCTGGCCCGAGGTCTACTTCCCCGGCTACGGCTGGGAGCGCTTCGAGCCCACGGCGGCGAGCTACACCAGCGTGCCGGTGCGCCCGCTGACCTCGCAGCTGGGCCAGGACCCGAGCGTCGAGATCCCGATCCCGCCAGGGTTCGACGACCCCGGCCGCTTCGAGGACCTCGACCCCGGCCTGGAGCAGACCCCGGCCCCGGTGACGCTGCAGGACGGGCGGAGCGGGGGCCTCGACCTGGGGCGACCGCTGGCGATCCTCGGCGCCCTGCTGGGGGCGCTGGCCCTCGCCGCGGTCGCGGTCTACGGGCGCTGGCGCTACGAGCTGCGCGGGCTGAGCCAGGCCGGCGCGTCGTACGCGGGCATGGCCCTGCTGGCGGGCTGGGGCGGCATGCGGCAGGACGACCACCAGACCCCGCAGGAGTATGCGGCGGCCCTGGGCCGGGCCCTGCCCGAGCACCGCCCGACGATCGAGCGGATCGCGAGGGCCTACGCCCGCGAGCAGTACGGCGGCCCCAGCGCCTCGCCGGCCCGCCTGTACGCCAGCGCCCGCGGCGAGCACCCCT
>DAOLDO010000664.1:0-4122 GCA_035327325.1 Chloroflexaceae bacterium
GGCTCTGCCGGGTGCGCAGCGAGGCGGGGGTGAGGTCCGGAGCGACCGTCAAGCGGCGTGAGCCCGTCTGAAGCCTTGCCTAACGCTCGCCTGGGGTGAGGCTCTGGCTCACTGCGCTCGCCGCGGGGGTGACGGCTCACTGATGCTCGCCTGGAGTGACTCCGAACAGGGCGAGCGTAGCGAGCATCACCCGTCCACCCAGTAGCTCACCAGGCGCCCCGCGGGGTCGTAGAGGGCCGCGTCGTCCCGGTTGCTGTTGCTCCAGATCGGGTTGCCGGGGTTGGGGAAGGCCCTGGCCTCGCCGGGCGCGAGGGTGCCTGACAGGCCGGCCTGGCTCTCGCCGCCGCGCACGCTGCAGAGCACCCAGCCGTCCAGGCTGACCGGCTCGAAGCCGACGTTGGCGAGCTCGACCACCTCGCCGACCTTGTCCAGGCCCACGATGCGCAGGGGCGTCTCGGGCGCGGCCGGAGCCTCGGGCGCGCGGGGGCAGCTGGCGGAGGCGGGGGCGGGGGCCGCGCCGGACGCGGGCGGCGTGGGCGCCGGCGCCTCGCCGAGGGGCGTGAACTGGCCGCCGCAGGTCTCGGGCGACCAGAGGCCGCGGCCGGCGTCGCGGGCCTCGCGCTGGGCGTCGCGGAAGAGGTCGCGGTACTTGTAGGGCGTGCTGTAGGTGTACTCGGCGGCGAAGCCCTGGACGATCTGCTCGAGGTTGGCCATGCGCCCGTCCTCCAGCCAGACATAGCTGAGCAGGCGCCCGCTCGAGTCGCGGGAGTCCTGGCTGGGGTCGTCCTCCAGCAGCACGGCCCGACCGTCCAGCATGGCCTTGGCGTTGTCGGAGGCTTCGGCGCCGAAGCACTCGACGGGGCGGCGCGGGTCAACCGACTCGGGCGTGTTGATGCCGATGAAGCGCACGCGCTCCTCGCGCCCGCCGACGTCAACCAGGATCGTGTCGCCATCAATCACGCGCACCACCGTGGCCCGGGGCAGCCCCTCGGGGAGGGGCGGGTAGTCGCCCGCGGGTCGTGGGGCGGGGGCGCTGGGCAACAGGTCGGCCGGGGCCGACGTGGGCGGGAGCAGGTCGGCCGGCGGGGTGACGTCAATGCGCACCTCGCAGGCCGCGAGCAGCAGGGCGAAGGTCAGGCTCAGGAGCGGGAGCGGTCGCATAGGTGCCTCCTCGGGGCCGGGCGGGCGCTGCGGCAAGGATACAGCAAGATCCTGACGAGCGTCTCAGCCCGCGCTCAGACGGCGCGCAGGGCGGCCCTATCGCGCCGTGGCCGCCGCGGGTGTATCCTGGGGCTACACCGACCACCGGCGGCGCCCGCGCGGTCCGCCGCACGCCTATAGAGAGGAGACACCGATGCGCAAGCTACGCTCCCTCGCCCTCCTCGCCCTGCTCGCCTTCCTGACCATCGCCGCGGCCCCCCGGGCCGAGGCCCAGGCCGCGACGCGCTGCTTCCCCGAGACGGGGCACTGCATCGGCGGCCCGATCCTGCGCTACTGGGAGCGCCGGGGCGGCCTGCCGGTGTTCGGCTACCCGATCACCGAGCAGCGAGTCGAGACGGTGGAGGGCCGCACCATCCCCGTCCAGTGGTTTGAGCGCGACCGGCTCGAGATCCAGCAGGACGGCACGATCACCGCGGGGCGCCTCGGCGCGCGCCTGCTCGAGCTCCAGGGCCGCCGCTGGGAGCTGACGCCCCGCTCCGAGCCGGTGCCGCCCGAGGTCGAGGGCTGCGCCTACTTCGTCGAGACGGGGCGGGTGCTCTGCGACCCCTTCCTGAGCTACTGGCGGGCCAACGGCGGCCTCGAGCGCTTCGGCTACCCGCTCACCGAGGTGCGCCTCGAGCAGATCGAGGGCATGACCTACAGCGTCCAGTACTTCGAGCGGCGCCGCATCGAGCACCACCCCGAGCTGGCCGGCACGCCCTACGAGTACCTCTACGGGCTGCTCGGCCGCGAGCTGCTCGAGGTCGCCAATCTGGCGCCATGCCAGGGTCCGCCCCGCGACGTGCAGTTCGGCCTCGAGCCGCGCCTCAGCGACGTGGGCTTCCGCCCCGAGCTGATCTGCCCCGCCGCGAGCTACGCCGAGGTGCCCGCCTCGTCGCAGCTCTTCGAGGGCGGCACGATGATCTGGGTGGACCTGGGCGCGGCCGGGCGCTGGATCTACGTCTACAGCTGGCCGCGCACCCCCGGCGGTGGCGACGCCTGGGCGGTCTACCCCGACACGTACCAGGAGGGCGACCCGCCGATCGTCGCGACGCCGCCCGAGGTGCCGGCGCGCAGCCCGATCAAGCCCCAGGTGCCCCAGCGCGGCTTCGGCAAGGTCTGGGCGGCCGGCGAGCGCGAGCGGCTCGGTTGGGCTCTGGAGCGCGAGGTGCCCGACCGGGCGAGCGTGCAGCTCTTCGCCGTGGGCGGGCCGGCGATCAGGCTCAACCATAGCGGCAAGGTCTGGGTCTTCGGGCCGCAGCCCGACCAGGCCCAGTGGCTCCAGTGAGGCGCGCGCGGCTCGGCTAATCGGCCGATGGCGCCGTTGGCCGACCTGTGGTATACCTATAGCTGGTGGGGCGCGGCCGGCGGCTGCGCCCCTCACGGTGCGACCGTCGAGCCGACCAGCGTGAGCGTACCCCATGGCCCCAGCGGCGCCCCCGCGCGAGTTCTCCATCGCGGACGAGTACCACTACAACCGTCGCTCGCCGGCGCGCTGGGTCCTCTCCCACGTCGTGCGCTACCCCGTCCTGCCGGTCGTCTTCGTGGTGACCGTGATCGGCATGGCCGTGGCCCAGAGCTTCGGCGCCGTGTTCGTGGGCCGGGCCTTCGACGTGCTGCTCGGCGGCGGGGACGCCGCGGCCCTCGGCGTGGCCGCCCTCTGGGTTACGGCGGCCTACCTCGGCTACGGCGCCTGTGACATCGTCAACAGCCTGGCCCTGCGCGTGCTCGGCCAGCGGGTGGACCGCGACGCCCGCGCCGAGCTGTACGGCAGCCTGCTCGGCAAGAGCCAGACCTTCCTCGGCCGCCAGCGCGTCGGCGACCTGATGGCCCGGGCGACCAACGACGTCAACCAGGTCACGCTGATGGTCGCGCCGAACGCCGGCCTGATCCTCGAGTCGTTCTTCGCCCTGGTGGTGCCGCTGGTGACGATCGCCATCCTGCGGGCCGACCTGCTGCTGGTGCCGGTGCTCTTCCTGGCCGGCTTCGGCGTGGCCCTGCGGCGCTACAGCCGGGCCCTCGCCCCCGTGTCCGACGAGATGAGCGCGCGCTTCGGCCTGATGAACGCCGGCCTGGCCGAGGCGATCGGCGGGATCGAGGTGGTCAAGGGCTTCGGCCAGGAGGCGGCCGAGGAGGGCCGCTTCACCGCGCGGGCCCGGGCCTACACCGACGCCTTCATCCGCGCCGGCGCCGTGCAGGCCCGCTACCTGCCGCTGCTGCTCTACGGCCTGGCGATCGGGCTGGCCTTCGGCCACGCCCTGCTGCTCGTGCTCCAGAACCAGCTGACGGTGGGCGAGGCGATCACCTACATGACCCTGATGGAGACCCTGCGCTCGCCGACCATGTTCTCGCTGACCACCTTCGCCGCCGTGCAGCTCGGCCTGGCCAGCGCCGCGCGCCTGCTGAGCCTGATGAACGCCCGCACCGAGCTGGACGAGAACGCGGGCGGCCACAGCGCCCCGATGCGCGGCGAGCTGGTCTTCGAGGGCGTCAGCTTCGCCTACGCCGACGAGGCGGCCCAGGCCGGCGGCGGCACTCTGCACGGCATCTCCTTCGCCGCGCGGCCCGGCGAGACGGTGGCGATCGTCGGCCAGACCGGCTCCGGCAAGTCCACCCTGACGAGGCTGGTCAACCGCATCTTCGATGCGAGCGCGGGCCGGGTGCTGATTGACGGGGTGGACGTGCGCGAGTGGAGCCTGGACAGCCTGCGCTCGCAGATCGGCACGATCGAGCAGGACATCTTCCTATTCTCGCGCAGTATCGCCGACAACATCGCCTTCGGCGCCCGCGAGGCGCCCAGGCGCGAGCAGATCGAGCGGGCCGCGCGCCTCGCCCAGGCCCACGACTTCATCGCGGCCATGCCCGAGGGCTACGACACCGTGGTGGGCGAGCGCGGCGTGACCCTCTCGGGCGGCCAGCGCC
>DAOLDO010000665.1:0-4122 GCA_035327325.1 Chloroflexaceae bacterium
GCGCGGCACCCCCTTCCCGCCCCCGCCGCAGCTCCTGCGTCGGGGGGAGAGGGGGGCTGGGGGGTGAGGTCTTAAACCTGCAGCGATTATACAGCATGCGCGCCGCCCATCCTCTATAATGGTGGTCCGACCCGCTCACAGGCGAGCAACCCCGGTGGATCAGACACCCCTCTGGCTGGCGCGCACCAAGCTGCGCCCCCCACTCACCCGAGCCGACCTGCTCGGCCGCGAGCGCCTGCTCGCCCGCCTGCGCGTCGCCGTCGCCAGCCACCCCCTGACCCTGATCTCCGCCCCCGCCGGCTCGGGCAAGACGACCCTGGTCACCCAGTGGGCCAGCGCGCCGGGGGGCGTGGCCGTCGCCTGGCTGGCCCTCGACGAGCAAGACAACGACCCGGCCCTCTTCCTCGCCGGCCTCCTGGCCGCCCTGCGCGCCGTCTGCCCCGGCTGCGGGCCGGGCCTCGCCGCCATGGCCGGCGCCGAGCGCCCCGGCGACCTGCGCCCACTCGTGGCGCCCCTGGTCAACGAGCTGCTCGAGCACATGCCCGGCCCCGCGGCCCTGGTCCTCGACGACCTGCACGCCGTCGCCGAGCCGGCCATCCACCAGGCCCTCGAGCTGCTGGTCGAGCGGTTGCCGGCCCAGCTGCACCTGGTAGTCGTCACGCGCCACGACCCGCCGATCGGCCTGGCGCGCCTGCGGGCCAGGCGCCAGCTGGCCGAGCTGCGCCTGCCCGAGCTGCGCTTCACCCTGGACGAGGCCGGCTCCCTGCTCAACGCCGCCCTGGCTACGCCCCTTGGCGCCGACGAGGTGGCCGCGGCCCACAGACGCACCGAGGGCTGGGCCGCCGGCGTCGGCATGCTCGCCAGCTCCCTCGAGCTGATCGGCTCGCCCGGCGAGCGCGCGGCCTTCCTGCGCGGCGTCGGCCGCACCGAGCGGGCGATCTTCGACTACCTGGCCGAGGAGGTGCTCGGGCGGCAGGACCCCTTCGCGCGCATGTTCCTGCTCGAGACGTCCATCCTGCCCGAGCTGACCCCCGAGGCGTGCGCCGCCGTGACTGGCCGCGCCGACGCGACCGCCGTGCTTGACGAGCTGTACCGGCGCAACCTGTTCCTGGTGGCCCGCGACGACCCGGCCGCTGGCGCGGCCTACAGCTACCACGACCTGTTCGCCGACTTCCTGCGCGAGCGCCTGCGCCGCGAGCATCCCGGCTGGCTGCGCGACCTGCACCGGCGCGCCGCCGCCGCCGCGGGGCCCGCCCGGCGCGTCCATCACCTCGTCCAGGCCGGCCTCTGGGACGAGGCCGCCGCGGCGATCGCCGCGGCCGGCGACGAGCTGCTCGCCCGCGGCGCCTTCGCCACCCTGCGCCAGCTGGTCGAGGCCCTGCCCGCCGAGGCCCGCGAGGGCCGCCCCGAGCTGACCGCCCTCTACGCCCTCACCCTGCACTACGGCTGGCAGCTCGAGGCCGCCCTGCCCTGGCTCACCCGGGCCGCCCGCGAGCTGGAGGCCGCCGGCGCGACCCACCGCCTCGGCGAGGTCCTGGCCTGCCTCGCGGACACGCAGCGCATGCTCGGCCAGTACGAGGCGGCCCACCACACGACCCGGGCCGCCCTGGCCCACAGCATGGCCCCCGGCCGCCGCGCCCACCTCCTGCTCAGCGCCGCCTGGCAGAGCCTGGCCGAGGGCGACTGGCCGGCGGCGCGCGCGGCGATCGGGGCCGCTCTCGACCTGCTCGAGGGCGGGGCCACCGAGGTCGTCTACCGCATCGTCGAGGGCTACCACTCGCCCTTCGTCTCCGGCCCGGGCGGGGTGGCCCTGGCCGAGCGCTACGCGCGCCTGCTCGCGGCCCACCCCGACGCGCGGCAGGGCTCGCTGCTCACCTCGCGCCTCGCCATCGCCGCGTGGTGCGCCCTGCTGCGGGGGCGCGTCGCCGAGGGGCGCGAGCTGGCCGAGGAGGCCGTGGCCACGGCGCGCCGGGTTGGTCGCCTCAGCTGGGTCGAGGGCGATGTCGGCACCGTCACCTGGCTCTGTGCCGGGCTCGCCGGCGACGTAGCGGCCGCCGGGGCGGGCCGCGACGCCCTGCTCGCCCTCCTGCGCGACGAGCCGTCGGCGGTGAGCTTCCGGGCCTGGGAACCGCTCTACCGCCTGCTCGCCGCCAGGGCCGTCTGGCTCTATGGCGACGCCGCGGCCCTGCGCGCCGAGGTCGCCGCCGCCGAGGCCGCGGCCCACGGCGGCGAGTGGCCGATCGGCGACGCCCTGCGCGCCATCATGCGCGCCATGCTGCTGCTCGCGCAGGGCGACCACGCGGCCCCCGAGCCCCTCCTCCTGGCCGCCCGCGACGCGCAGGCCCGCCACACCGAGGCGCGGCTGGCCTGCGACGCGCGCGTGCTGCTGGCCCACCTCTACCGGGTGTCGGGGCGGACGGACGAGGCCCTGGCAGCCCTGGCCGCCACCCTCGACGAGCTCGCCGCCGACGACACCCTGGGCCTGCTGCTGCTCGAGGGCGAGCCCGTGGCCGGACCTCTCCTCGACCTGGCCCTCGCCCGCGACGTCCGCGCCCCCGTGGCCGCCCGCGCCCGCGCCCTGCTCGACGCTATGCCACAGGCGCCCGCCAGGCCTGAGGCGGCGCAGCCTGCCGCGGCCGCATCCCTCATCCCACGTCCCTCATCCTTACCCGAGCCCCTCACGCCCCGCGAGCTGGAGATCCTGCGCCTGCTGGCCGCCGGGGCGAACAATCAGGCCATCGCCGACCGGCTGGTGATCAGCCTGCACACCGTCAAGCGCCACGTCACCAACCTGCACCAGAAGCTCGGCGTCGCCTCGCGCCTCGAGGCCGTCGCCCGCGCCCGCGAGCTAGGGCTGGTGTAGGGGGACCAGGTTCCCCTCCGACCCCGCTCCTCAGAAGCGGCCGGGTCCCACCCGGGCCCGCGAACTGGGCTGGTGTAGCGGGGCCCCTACGACCCCGGGCGCCCGGCCTACGACCCCATCCCCCGCCATCTACGACCCGCCAATAGCGCCTTGGTGGGATCTCGCGCCGCGCCCGCCGGCGTATGCTCGTGCTGTCCTCCGAAACAACCGACGAGCACGTAGGACGCGGCGTGCCGCGTCCCAAGGAGCAGCGCAATGACGACGACAGCAGCCTCGCAGGCCGGACAGGTGGTCGCGGGCCGGCCCCCTCTGAGCGCCCTCGCCGCGCTCACAGCCGCGACCCTGGTGGGCGGCGCGGCGACCCTGGTCTACGCCCAGGCCGGCCTCGTCCACGAGTTCAGGCTCGACCTCACAATCTTCGCCGGGCTCGAGCTGATCTCGGCCGCCCTCATCGCCGGCGTGCCCGTGGGCCGCTGGCGCTGGACGCCCCTCCTCGGCACCCTGTTCGCCGCCCTGACCCTGGCCCTCAACAGCGGGCCGATCATCTACGATCTGAGCAACCCGTCCTCGTTCCACCCCTTCGCCTTCATGGCGGTCGCGGTCAGCCTCGCCCTGGTGATGCTCGTGGCGGGCCTGGCGGCCACCGTGCAGAACTACGCGCGCCCCGCCGGGGCCCGGCGCGCGCCCCGCGGCCTGGCGACGGCCCTGGTGGCCGTGGCGACCTTCGTGGCCGGCGCCGTCGCCGTCGCCGCCATCCCGCAGCAGGGCGGCACGGGCGTGAGCCCCGAGACCCTGGCCGGGCTGCCCGCTATGGTGTCGCCGGGCTTCGTCTTCGAGCCGGGCGAGCTCCGCGTGCGCTCGGGCGAGATGGTCGCCATGCGCCTCGACAACCCCCACGGCGCGCCCCACAGCTTCGACATTGACGCCCTGGGCGTCCACGTCGCGATGCCCTCGGGCGAGAGCGCCCTGGCCCTCTTCCAGGCCCCGGCGCCCGGCACCTACGAGTTCTACTGCGCCGTGCCGGGCCACCGCGAGGCGGGCATGGTCGGCACCATGATCGTGGAGTAGGGGCGGGCCCGCGTGACGCCTTCACCCCCGGAAGGTGCCCAGTAGGGGCGGGCCCACGTGGCGCCTTCGCCCCCGGAAGGGGCCCAGTAGGGGCGGGCCCCCGGGCCCCCCGCCCGCCGGGGTGATGGGCAGGAGGGGGGGGGCCCCCTTGCCCCCCCCCCGCGCCGATCCGCACGAGCCGCACCTTCCCC
>DAOLDO010000666.1:0-4120 GCA_035327325.1 Chloroflexaceae bacterium
CGGGCCGGGTTATCCACCAGCTCGGTGTACGCCTTCTGCGCGTCGGCCAGCTCGCGGCGCGCGTCGAGGGCGGCCGCCTGGAGCCCCCTGGTGCGGGCGATCTCGAGGGTGCGCCGGGCGTCGGCCAGGTTGCGCTCGGCCGCCGCCACGCCCCGCTCGGCGGTCTGGATCTCGCGGATCTCGTTCTCGCGGGCCTGGTCGTAGCTCTCGCTCAGGTTCTGCAGGGCCTGCTCGCTGTTGCGCAGGTTCACCTCCGCGTCGAGCAGGGCCCGGCGGAAGGACTCGGTCTCGCGGGCGTCGAGCCGGCGGTTCTCGGTGCGGCCGCTCGCGTCCACGATCACCTTGTCGGTGGGGTGGCGACCGGTGCGCTGCACGAAGTCCCAGTCCCACCAGGCGTCGGAGTAGGCCCGCTGGACGCGCTCGAGCTCCTGGGCGCCCCGCTCAAGGGCCTGCTGGGCGTCGGTCTTGGCGCGCGAGGCGCCGTCGCGGGTCTGCTCGAGGCTCTGGCCGGCGGCGACGAGGCCGTCCTCGGCGGCGACGAGGCCGTTCTCGGCGGCGGACAGGTCGTCGGGGGCCAGGCCGGCCTCCAGGTCGGCGACGCGCTGGCGGGCCACGTCGAGGCGGGCCTTCGCCACCTCGACGTCAATCTGGCGCACCGACTGGCCGTCTGCGGCGAGGTCGGCCCGGGCGCGGGCCACGGCCGCCGCGGCGCCGGCCAGGTCGGCCTCGCTGGGGCCGGCGGCCAGCGTGTCGAGGGACTGCTGGGCCTGGTCGAGCTCGGCGCTGGCGCTGGCCACCCTCAGCGCGAGGTCGCGGGTCTCGAGGCGGGCCAGGAGCTCGCCCTCGGCCACGGTGTCGCCGCGCTCGACCAGCACCTCGGCCACGCGCTGGCCCTCGGGGAAGCTCACCCGGGCCTGGTCGCGGGGCTCGAGGGCCCCGTTGACCTGCACGGCCTCGATCAGGTCGCCCCGCTCGACGGGGACGACGATCGGCATGACGGCTTGATCGGGCAGGTTGGGGCGCACGAGGGCCTGGCGGGCGAGCACGACGGCGGCGACGGCGCCGAGGCCGATCAGGAGGGCCAGCCCAGTGAGGATCGGCCGCCAGCGCACGCGGCGGCGCCTGGGAGGAGCTGTTGTGGTCATAGTGTCGCGGGTCTGTTCGGGCCACTCACGCAAGAGCGGACGGAGCCAATGATACCAGACGCGGGCTGACGCGCGCCTGATGGTGAGCGCACAGCCCGGCGCGGCCCGCGCGGGCCGCCCGCCAGATGAGACGCTCGCGCTGGGCCGATCGTTCCCCCCCACAGTTGCGGCGCCGCAACTGTGCGTGAAGCGGCTGCCCCTTCAAAACTCACCCGAACCATAGTACTTTAGTACCAGACGTCGCTAGGAGTGTCACATTGGTGATGCGAACAGGGCATGCTGCCCCTCTAGCGACGCCGCCGGCGCCGCCAGGCTGCGACTCCAAAAGAGCCGCAGGAGGGACTTCGATCCCCCTGGTGGCGCCGGTCTGTTGTCGCCCGCGTGCGCCCGCCTCAGTTGGCCTCGTAGCGCTCGAAGGCGAGCCCGTAGGTGCGGGCGGGCACGTCGCCGAGGGCGCGCGGCCACTGGCCGGTGAGAGCCCTAGTGATCTTGCCGGCGTGTTCGTGGCAGTTCTCGATGAACAGGGTGTAGCGCTGCTGGACGCCCGCGGCCACGGTGCCGGCCAGGAACAGGCCGGGCACGTTCGTCTCCATGGTCTCCGGGTCGAAGACGGGCACCCTGTTGGCGCCGACCAGCTCGACCCCTGCGGCCTCGAGCAGGCTCTGGTCGCCGCGGAAGCCGGTGTTGAGCAGCACGAAGTCGGCCGCGTGGCGGAAGCTCGTGCCGGGGACAGGGTTGGACCCGTCGCAGCGGGCCAGCTCGACGGAGCCGGGCTCGATGGCGAGGGGCACGGTCTCGGGGAGGAAAGCGATCGTGCCGGCCTCGATCTGGGCCTCGAGATCGGGCAGGAGCCAGTGCTTAACCCGCCGCTCGTCGAAGCGGGCGCGGCGGTAGCTGATCGTGACGCGGGCGCCGGCCCGCCAGCAGCGCAGGGCGGCCTCGACCGCCGAGTTCTTGCCGCCGACGATCAGCAGGCGCCGCCTGAAGTAGTCGTGGGGGTCGCGGAAGTAGTGCGAGACGTGGGGCAGGTTCTCGCCGGGGATGCCGAGGCGCCACGGCTCGTGCATATCGCCGATCGCCAGGACCACGCGGCGGGCCCTGTAGGTCCGCTCGCCCGTGAGGGGCGCCGTGGTGAGCGTGAAGCCGCCCTCATCGCGGGACAGGCCGGTCACCGGCTCGTAGCTGTTGATCGGCAGGTCGAACTGCTCGACCACGGCCCGCAGGTAGGCCAGGTACTCCTCGCCGGTGACGCGGGCCTGGTGGTTGTTGGGCACCGGCACGCCGGCGAGGGCCAGGCGCTCGGTGGTGCTGAAGAAGGTAGTGTTGCGGGGCCACCAGGTGAGGGTGTGGCCGATCTGGCCCGCGTCGAGCTGCACGTAGGGCACGCCGGCGAGCTTGAGGCAGACCGCCAGCTCGATCCCGATCGGGCCCGCGCCGATGATCGCCACTTCGTGGCGGGGCGGGGTTGTGCTCATGGTTCCTTCCATGCCTTCTGCTCTTCGTCCCGGGCGGTGGCCGGGGCGTCGCTACCGGCATGATACCAGAACCCTCAGCCCTCGCCCGACCCGTCGCCGCGGGCGACGGCCTCGAGGTCGAGCTCGGCGGTCGGCGTGGTGTCGGCCTTGAGCACGTCGGCCATGTGGGCGAGGGCCGCCGCGGTCTGCTCGTCGCCCTCGGCGGCCACGCCGTCGGCGGGCACGTAGAGGCGGAAGTCGCGCATGTAGGCGTCGGTGGCTGTGGCGAGCACGCAGATGTTGGCGGCCATGCCGCCGAGGATGAGGGCCCTGGCGCCGAGGTGCTTGAGCAGCAGCTCGAGGGCGGTGCCGTAGAAGCCGGAATGCTGGGGCTTGAGCACGAAGTAGTCGTCGTCGTCGGGGCGCAGCAGCTCGGCCACGGGGCGACCGCGGCGACCCTCGGCGAGCACGTGCTCGGCGGTCTGGCGGAAGTCGGAGCGCCAGCGGCCGAAGTTATCGTTGACGTAGATGCAGGGCAGGCCGGCCCGCCTGGCGCGGGCCTTGAGGCCCGCCAGGGCCGCGGCCATCGCGGTCGCCCGGGGGAGCAGGGCCTCGCCCCCCGGGAACTCCAGGTCGTTGATCACATCAATCAGCAGCAGGGCCGCGGGCGCCGTCTGGGGCTCGCCGCCGTGCATGTTCGTGGTGGTGGCCATCGTGAGTCCTCTCATCTCGTCGCTGCGCTGGGGCGTGCAGGAAGCGTGCCAGATCGCGCGGCCGACCGGCTGGCACGCTTCCTGCAATCCATCAGTATCCGGATATGCGGAAGCGCATCGAGGCGGGCGGGCGCCCGCCGACGAAGATACGAGGAGGTTCTCAATGGCTAGGACCCTGGTCGGCATGTTCGACACGTTCGGCGAGGCGCAAAACGCGGTGCACGACCTGGTGCGCTTCGGCGTGCGCCGCGAGGACATCAGCCTGGTGGCCCGCGACGAGCACGGCGCGAGCGGCGAGGCCCACGAGGTGGGCGGCACGACGGCCGCGGAGGGCGCGGGCGCGGGCGCCGTGGGCGGCTCGGTCGTGGGCGGCGCCCTGGGCCTGCTGATCGGCGCTGGGCTGCTGGTGATCCCCGGCATCGGCCCGGTGCTGGCCGCCGGCCCCCTGGCCGCCGCCGTCGGCTCGACCGCCGCCGCCGTGGGCGCGACGGCCCTTGGCGCCGGCCTGGGCGCCGCCGCGGGCGGCCTGCTCGGCAGCCTGATGGGCGCCGGCATCGCCGAGGACGAGGCCCAGGCTTACGTGGAGGGCGTGCGCCGCGGCGGCACCCTGGTCTCGGTCAACGCGGCCGACACCGAGGTTGACGACGTGCGCCAGATCTTGATCCGCAACGGCGCCGTGGACATGGACACCAGGGCCGCCGAGTGGCGGGCCGCCCGGTGTGGACGCCCCGGCGCCGGCGCCCACCCGGGCGGCCACGTCTCCGGAGGGCACCCCCCCCTTGGCCGACGCCACCACGCCCTTCCCGCC
>DAOLDO010000667.1:0-4111 GCA_035327325.1 Chloroflexaceae bacterium
GAGCTCAACCGTGAGCCGTTGGTGGTGAAAGTGGTAGTGCCGCGAGCAGAGGTCGCGGGCCACGGCGTTTCAGAGCTCAACCGTGAGCCGTTGGTGGTGAAAGACCTGGCAGCCGATAGCGACGGTGAGACGTACAGCGGTTTCAGAGCTCAACCGTGAGCCGTTGGTGGTGAAAGGCACAGGCGGCGGGAGGTCGGCGCCGTGCAGGCGCAGTTTCAGAGCTCAACCGTGAGCCGTTGGTGGTGAAAGCCACTTGTGATTGATCACGTTATACCCCTATCTAAGTTTCAGAGCTCAACCGTGAGCCGTTGGTGGTGAAAGCTCTGCCCGGCCCTCGTCACTCTCGACACTTGGCAGTTTCAGAGCTCAACCGTGAGCCGTTGGTGGTGAAAGCTGGCCTATGCCCGTGCGGCGAGCGAGGTCTAACGAGTTTCAGAGCTCAACCGTGAGCCGTTGGTGGTGAAAGCCCGCCCCTTCAAACGCAGCCGCGAGACGTTTTCCCCCTGGCGCCCGGCCCGCGGCCCGCAGCGGCCGTCCTGTGAGGCCATGATACTCCTCCGCCGGCCGCTGGCAAGCCCCCATTTCGCAAATCGCCCGCTGCGGCAGAACCGCGTAAAGTTGCGACGGCCCCACACTGGCGTCGTGACGCCCTCCCAGCTCTTGAAAACCCCGACGGCCCGCCCGCGGGCGGGCCGTCGCCGATCCTGTGGCCGACCAGGTTGCGAGCGGCGCGGCCACGGCGGCCATTTCGCGGCCGCTCAGACGACGTCGTTGCAGAAGCGGCGGAACTCGCAGCTCACGCACGGCCGCCGGCTGGCCGGCGCCCCCGGCATGGCCTCGCCCTCGATCGCCCCCCGCACCTCGGCGACCGCCTCTACCACCTTGCGCCGCAGCCCCGGCGTCAGCGCGACGCGCTCCGCCCTGCGCAGGGGAATGTGGTAGATCCAGCCCGCCCGCACCGGCAGGCCCCACGCCTCCTCCAGCAGCAGCCCGTAGGCCGCCAGCTGCAGCCTGAAGTGCGGCCCCGCCGCCCGCTCGCTGTCCTTGTACTCCACGACAAATGCCTCACCCGGGGCGCCCCCCGCACCCGCCACGCGGATCGCCAGGTCGAGCCGGCCCCGCAGCCCAAGGGCCTCCGAGCGCAGCCCGACGTCGAAGTGGCGCTCGCCCGCCGCCAGCCCGTACGCCCGTAGCGAGCGCCGCTCTTCCCGCCCCTCCTCCTCCCTGTGGCGCTGGATCCCGTGGCGCATCAGCCCCGTCACTGGCCGCACGGCCGGCAGGCAGTAGCGGTACCACACGATGCGCGGGCAGTAGCGCCACTGCTTCAGGTCGGTGATCTCAAGCATCGTCGCCGCCATCGCGCCCCCTCTGCTCCAGCACGCGGCGGCCCGACCAGCTCCGCTCGTCCAGCGGGAATAGCTGGACGTTGGCCGTGCGCCCCCGCACCCGCCGCGCGATCTCGCCGAAGAGCTCGCGCTGGTGGGCGCGGCTCAGCTCGCCCACGAAGGCGCTGTACTGCACGCGCCTGAGCCCGTAGTCCAGGCATGCGTCGGCCACCTTCTGGCGCGCGCCGTCGTGGGGGATGTCGTAGATGAGCAGGCACTGCATCGCTACCACCCCATCACAAACGGCTCGTAGCCGGGCCGGTCGCCGCGCACGAAGGCGGCGATGTGGCGGGCCTGCCACTGGAGGATGTGGCGCAGGGGCTGGCGCTTGCCTTCGTAGGGCTCGGTCGAGTCCAGGCGCTCGAGCACGCGCCCGGCGATGCGCTCGCGTGTCTCCGCGTCGAGCCGGCCGTCCTCATCGCGGCCGATGGCCCAGCCCCGGTTGACCTGGCCGAGCAGGGTGCGGTCGACCACCGCCTGGCGGAACTCCTCGATCAGGTCGAGCACCAGGCTGGGCTTGCCCGGCCTGTCGGCGTGGAGCAGCCCCGCGTACGGGTCCAGCCCCGCCAGCACGATCGTGTGCTCGACCTGGGCGTAGAGCACGCCGTAGCCGTAGTTCAGGGCCTGGTTGAACGGGTCGCGCGCCCCTCTCGTCTCGCGCCCGGGCCAGGCCAGCTCGCCGGGCACCAGCCGCGCCAGGGCGCCCCAGTAGCGCGCCGCGTAGCGCCCCTCGATGCCCATCAGCGCCTCGCGCAGCTCGTCCACCGTCGCCCCGCGCAGGGCGCGGGCCGCCTGGAGGCTGTCGGCCACCTCGGCAGCCGCCGCGGTCAGCGCCGCGTAGGCGTCAGGGTCGGCCTCCTTGCGGTACTTGGCCGTGTAGCGCAGCAGGTTGGCCTGGTTCTGGAGCTTGCCCAGGGTGAAGGCGCGGGCCAGGGCCACCCCACGCTCATCGTCGTAGGCCCGCAGCTGCGCCCGTCTGGTGAGCACCGTGCCCGTCAGTCCCGCGCTGTACAGGCTGGCGTACGGCGTGCCCGACGGGCTGAGGAAGTGGATCGGGATGCCCTCCTCGCTACACGCGCGTACTGCGTCGCTGCTGATGCTGATTCCGCCACCGCCGACAAGGACCTGCCGCAGATGGATCAGCGGCGCCTCCTGCAGCCGCTCCCGCTCCTTGCTCACCCGCAGCCGGCCCTGGTGCTTGCTGATGAAGCCGCCTCTTACATCGACATAAAGATCCATGCGCTGCCTCTCCGCTGCTACTGCTGGGGCCGGAGTGCCCGCGCTCGACCCCGAGCCGAGAAAGAAAGGACTGGTTGGTAAGGTGCGGCTCGACGGGGGCTACGCGGCGCCGATGCTGTACCAGCCGTCGCCCTTCACGGCGTTCTTCCCGACGTGAATCAGGCTCCCCCACACGAGCAGCTCGCGCAGCGGGCGCAGGTCGCCCTCGAACGTCGCGCTGCCGATGAGGCCGCCGATCGGGGTGCGGCGCCCGTGGCGGTGGCTGACGCTGACCACGTCAACCCAGCGGGTGCGGTCCTCGGCCACCTGCACCTCCTCGGCGACGGCGAGCAGGGCGCGGAAGTCGAGGCCGAGGGGGCCGTCGCCGTAGGCGATCGAGAGGTCGTCCAGGCGCCGCATGAGCCGCTGGATGAGGGGGCGCAGGGCGATGCGCCTGAGCAGGCGGTCCTGCTCGATGATGCGCAGCGGGGTGTGGAGGTGGAGCGTGACGCGGTCGCCCGGGAGGGTCGCGGCGTGGGCGCGCACGGCCGCGGCGTCGAGGGCGAGGCCCGGCTGGGCGACCTGGCCGGTCGCGGGCCTGTAGAGCGGCTGGCGCTCGCCGGTGAGCGGGTTGATGGCCTCGATCGCGGCGAGGCGCAGGGCGCCCCGGCGTCCGCCGAGCTGGGGGAGGCGCAGGCCCATACCGGCGCGCTCGAGCTCGCTGGCGGCCATCACCGTGTAGGGGTAGAGGGCGGCGGCCGAGCCGAAGAGGGCCAGGCCGAAGCTCAGCGGCTCGCCCGGGGCGTATGTGCGGGCGCCGCCCGTGGGCGGGCGGGTCACGTAGGGGCGGGGGCGCTGGTCGCTGCCCTTCTGCTCCTCGTCGCGCATAGGGGCGAGCAGGGCGGCGACGGGGCAGACGTTGAGCAGGGGGCAGGCGGCGCAGGTGGGCGCGGCCTGGTTGGCGCAGAAGCGCCCCCACAGCGCCCCGGCGATGGCGCCGCGCACCGCCGAGCCGCTCTGCTCGCCGAGGGCCACGGGCGTGAGCGCCGTGGCGGTGAAGGCCAGGTGCTGGGTGGTCAGGGTCATGGGGCTGTCCTCCGTGCTACGAGTGGCGCGGGGTCGCGCCCAGCCGAGAGCTCACCCGTAGGAGGGCATTGACGCTGCTTCGCTTGTCGTAGTGTGCAGGTCATTCCGAGCTCCTTGGCGCCAGTAGTAGCCCAAGATCATCATCGTATGTCGCGCTAGTGATGCTGACGCGCTCCAGCGCGTCGTCAGCGGCGCGGTTGCCCTTGCTGATCTTGCCGGCGCGCATGAGCGACTGGTACTGCCAGCCGGCGACGTTTACGAACAGGCCGCTCGCCTCCACGTAGCGCTCCTCCGCCATAAGCTTCAGATAGCGCTGGACAAAGCGTTGCGGCAGCAGCTCTACACTGTCGAAGGCGCTGTAGAAGCTTTGCCTCAAGCTCTCGTCGGCGTTAAAGGCCACGAGCGAGCGCATCACGTCATCT
>DAOLDO010000668.1:0-4105 GCA_035327325.1 Chloroflexaceae bacterium
GGCACGGGGGAAGGCCGGGGGCCGGGGCTGGGGGGGCGGCGCCCGCCCGCCAGTCGCGGCGCACGGTGCGCCCGAGGGCGTCGTAGACCGCGGCGCAGCCCGGCAGGGTGACGCCGACGGCCAGCAGGGCGAAGGCGGTGAGGGCCGCCCAGCGCTCGGCCGGGGGCATGGTCGTGGCCGCGCTGGCCAGGGCGAAGCTGCCCACCAGCAGCAGCCAGCCGACGATCGCCGCCAGCAGCCCCTCGGGCAGGCCGAAGGCGTCGGTGGGGTAGCGCCGGTCGCGCTCGCGGGACACAGGCAGACTCCAGGGAGGCGGGGCGCCAGAGACAGACTGTTCCTAGCGCCCCGCCCCCGGCGGGGTTACAGCACTTTGACCGGCGACAGCAGGCCCGGCTTCTCGCGGTTGGCCTGGGCGATCGCCTCCTCCGAGCCGACCACGGCGATGCTGCCGCGCTCGCGGGCCACCTCGGCCGCATCGGCGAAGGCCCGGAAGTCGGCCGCCGTCGCGCCGAGCAGCTGCTCGCGGATCTGCTGGCGCCAGGCGTCGGTCACGCCCGTCAGCCGGCGCACCAGGGCGGTGTAGCCCTTGGCGTCGGGCAGCTGGTAGCCGTCAATATCGCCGACCGTGCCGATGACGCTGCGCTCCACCGTCACCGGGTCCAGGCTCGCCGAGCGCAGGTAGTCGGCCGTGCCGTCGTAGACCTCCAGCGTGCGCAGCAGGTTCGGGTCGCGGTACGAGGTCGCGCCGAAGATGCCCGTCGAGCGGTCGTAGCTGGCCCCCGCGCCGTAGGCCCCGCCCTGCACGCGGATCTTCTCGAGGTAGTACGAGATGTTGAGGAAGCGCGTCACCGCGCTGGCGGCCCCGCCCACCTCGACCCCGGCGGCCCGCAGGTTCGCCGCCTTGGCCACGTAGTTCACCTTCGCCGGGATGATCAGCCCCTCGTTCGGGCCCTGCTCCAGCACCCGCCAGGTGGCGGGGGTGTAGTCGGCCGCGGGCAGCTCGGCCACGAACTCCTCGAGGGCCGGGGCCACCTCGCCGTAGCTGCCCTCGTCCAGGGTCAGGTTGGCCACCAGGCCGCCCCTGTTGACCAGGTGGCGGCGCACCGCCTCGAGCTGGGCCTGGACGCCTGGCCAGTCGCCCGCGACGCGCTGCTCCAGCTCGCGCAGGAAGAAGAGCGAGCTGATCCCGCCCATGGTCTCCTCGGCCCAGTCCGAGGCGTCGAGGCGGGCGACCACGCGGCGGCGGGCGTAGGCGTTGCCGCTCGGCACCAGGGCCGACTCGCGGCCGGCCCGCGCCCTGGTCACGATCTGGCGGAAGCGCTCCTGGTCGTCCAGGCGCACGGTGAGCAGGATGTCGCGCATGATCGCCAGCAGCTTCGGGGCCTGGGCCACCGTCGCCTTGCCGCGCACCATGAAGCGGCCCAGGTAGTCGCCCGTCTGCAGGTGCGAGGCCGTCATCGGCGCGGCCCACACGCCGCCGGTGTCGCGGCCGATGCGCTGCACCAGCCTGACGAAGTCCTCCTTCGCGGTGCCCATCTCGGTGAGGGCCCGGGCGAAGAGCGGCACGAACGGCAGCAGCTCGGCCGGCAGCGCCCGCAGGTCGAAGGCCAGGTCGAGGTAGACGATCTTGTTGGTGAACAGGTCGTGGAAGAGCAGCGGCGCCCCGCCGGCCTCGCGCTCCTCTGTGGGGATGGTCTTGCCCTGCCGGTCGAGGTCGGCGATCTTGAGCGTCGGGATCTTCGCCAGGTCCTCGGGGTTGTCGGGCTCCTCCTGCAGCCGCCTGAGGGCCTCGGTCTCCGCGATGATCCGCTCCAGGTCGGCCTCGCTCATGCCGGCCCTGGCGGCGTCGAGGCGGGCCCGCTCCTCGGCGGCGTCGCGCTCGGCCTGGGCGGGGTCGGGGCGCAGCAGCACCCGGGCCCGGTGCCGGTTCTCGAGCAGCGTCTCGCGGATCAGGCCCTCGAACAGCCGCTCGCCCCGCTCCACCGCGGCTCTGACCGCTGCCAGGGGCTCCTCGAAGCGCAGCGGCGCCAGGGGATCGCCGTCGTAGAGCCAGGTGCCCAGGCTGCGCAGCATCAGGCTGAGGCCCCGCGGGAACGAGCCGGTGTTGTTCTCGCGCAGCGAGAACTCGACCGTGTTCAGGGCCGCCTCGATCTGCTCGGGGTCCAGGCCCTCCTCCGCCAGCCGCTCCAGCGTCCCGATGATCAGCTCCTCGACCTGCGGGGCGTCGGCGGGGTCAATGCCCTTCAGGCCCACCGAGAAGGTGTGCTGGAGCATGCCGTCGTTGTAGCCGCCACCGGTCAGGCTCTCGCCCAGGCGCGAGTCCATCAGGGCCTTGTAGAGCGGCGCCGCCGGCGTGCCGATCAGCAGGTAGCTGAGGATGTCGAGGGCCAGGATGCGCGTGATGTCGCGCTCCTCGCCGACCATCCAGTTCAGCGTCACCATGCCCTTGCGCTCGGCGCCCTCGGCGGGGGCCGTGTAGGTCTGCTCGACCTCGCGCGGGGCGTCGAAGCGGGGCTGCACGCCGATCTGCGAGGGGCTCTCGGCCCGCTCGAACTGCCCCAGGTACTCGTCGAGGATGCGCAGCCTGCGCTCCGGGTCGTCGTCGCCGTAGAAGAAGATGCGCGCGTTCGAGGGGTGGTAGAGCGTCTTCCAGAAGTCGCTGAAGGCCTCGTAGGTCAGGTCGGGGATGTAGCGCGGGTCGCCGCCCGAGCTGACTCCGTAGGTGCTGCTGGGGAAGAGGGCCGCCTGGCCGGCGCGGTAGAGCAGGTAGTCGGGCGAGGAGTACTGGCCCTTCATCTCGTTGAAGACCACGCCGCGGAAGGCCAGGGGCGCGCCCTTTTCCGCCAGCTCATAGTGCCAGCCCTCCTGCTTGAGGATCTCGGGCGTGATCCGCGGGAAGAAGACCGAGTCGAGGTAGACGTCCACCAGGTTGTAGAAGTCGGTCAGGTTGGTCGAGGCCACCGGGTAGGTCGTCTTATCCGGGTAGGTCATCGCGTTGAGGAAGGTCTTGACCGAGCTCTTGACCAGCTCGAAGAAGGGCTTCTTGACCGGGTACTTGCGCGAGCCGCACAGCACCGAGTGCTCGAGGATGTGGGCGATGCCCGTGTGGTCGGCCGGGGGCGTGCGGAAGGTCACGCCGAAGCATTTATTCTCGTCGTCGTTCTCGAGCGAGAGCAGCTCCGCGCCGGTCTTCGCGTGGCGGTAGAGCCTGGCGCGCGTGTTCAGCTCGGCGATCTGCTCGTCGCGCAGCAGCTCGAAGCCGTGGGTCAGGGTCATGAGGTCCTCCGCGTGTCGTCGTGCCGTGGGGGGCACTGCTATTGTACCAGACGTGCACCCCCGCCGCCCGCCCCTGGCCCTGCGCACGCGAACGCCGGGGCCCCTGGCGCCCCGGCGCTCTGCTTATGTCACGTTAAGCGCGGCCTACGACTCGATCGAGCGCTCGCGGCTGCCCTGGTTGTAGCGGCTGAACCAGGCATCCACCTTGCGCTCGGCCTCGTTCTTCTGCCAGCCGTACTCCTCCTGGAGCCGGCCGATCAGCTTGTCGCGGTTGCCGGCGATCTGGTCCCAGTCGTCGTCGGTGAGCTTGCCCCACTCGGCCCGGGCGTCGCCCTTGATCTGCTTCCACATCCCCTTGATCACGTCCCACTCGCCGGCCATGGCGCGCTCCTTTCACGTAGAGCTGAAAGCACCTGGCCCCCACGATGCACAAGGCGTGCCAGACATTAAGTCGTGAGCTGTGAGCCGAGCGCTGGCGCTCGCTCAGTGACCTGTGATCCCACCACAAGCCCGGCCACAGCAGCTTCCCACCTCCCCCCTCCCACCTCCCACCTCCCACCTCCCACCTCGCTAGATCTGCCGCGCCGCGTCCACGGTGAGGAAGCGCCCGACGGCGAGGATGGCCAGCGCCGGCGGGCCGACGAAGATCAGGGCCAGGGCGGCGATCGTGGCCGGGTTGCCCCCGCTCGTCGCGGCGAAGAGCAGCAGTGGCAGGGTCAGCACCCGCCCGCCGCCCACCAGCAGGGGCAGCACGTACTGGCTCCACGAGATCAGGAAGGCGAACAGCCCCGCCACCAGCAGCGCCGGCAGCACCAGCGGCAGCGTGACC
>DAOLDO010000669.1:0-4099 GCA_035327325.1 Chloroflexaceae bacterium
AAGAAGCTTTACCCAACACTCAACCCATCAGAATAGCTCGGACGGAGTACTAGCCTTCACGAAAGGGCACCAGATATGCGGATCGAACTGCCGGCCGCGCCCGCCCCCCGCCGCCGCGCCCACCCCCACGACCAGCTCCAGAGCCTGCGCGCGCAGCTGAGCGGCGAGCTGATCACGTCCGCCCACCCCGACTTCGACGCGGCGCGAAGGCTGCGCTTCATCAACATTGACCGGCGGCCCCTGGCGATCGTGCGGGCGTCCGGCGCCCAGGATGTCGCCGCGGCAGTCCGGTACGCCGGCACGCACAACCTGCCCCTGGCGGTGCGCAGCGGCGGCCACAGCCTCGCCTACCATAGCGTGGTGGACGACGGCGTCGTCGTCGATCTGTCAGGCATGAAGCGGGTCCACATTGACCCTGTGGCGCGCACCGCACGCGTGCAACCCGGCGCGACCTCGGGCGACCTGGCCGGGGCGGCCCATGCTCACGGCCTGGCCCTCTCGACGGGCGACACCCACTCGGTGGGCATGGGCGGGCTGACCACGGGCGGCGGCATCGGCCTCATGGTGCGCCAGCACGGCCTCGCGAGCGACAACCTGCTCGCGGCCCATGTGGTCACCGCCGACGGCGCGATCGTGACGGCCAGCGCCGACGAGCACCCCGACCTGTTCTGGGCGATCCGGGGCGGCGGCGGCAACGTCGGCATCGTCACCGAGTTCACCTACCGCCTGGCCCCCGTCGCTCAGATCCTGGGTGGGATGCTGTTCCTACCCGCCACCCGCGAGGTGATCCGCGGCTACCTGGAGTACGCCCTGGCGGCGCCCGACGAGCTGACGACGATCGCAGACGTGATGCGCGCGCCTCCAGCGCCCTTCGTGCCGGCGGAGCGGGTCGGCGAACTGGTCCTCTCCATCCTGGTCTGCTGGACGGGGGACGAGGCCGACGGCCAGCGGGCCCTGGCGCCGCTGCGCGCCCTGGCCGCGCCGGTCGCCGAGGCCATCGGCGTGATGCCCTACCCGGCGATCTACGACTTGACCGCCGAGGCGGCCGGCCCACACGGCAAGGCGATCCGTTCGATGTTCGCCGACCAGTTCAGCGACGCGGCGCTCGACGCGGTGCTGGCGGCCATGGAGCGCGCCTCGTCGCCCTATAGCGTGGTCGAGTTTCGCGCTCTCGGCGGGGCGCTGGCGCGGGTGGGCGCTGCCGAGACGGCCTTCGCCCACCGCGAGCGGCGCTACTTCTTCGCCATTATCGGGCTGTGGTTCGACGCCGCCGAGGACCCGGCCGTGCATAACGCCTGGACCGAGGCCCTGTGGCGGATCGTCAGGCCGGAGGGCGCAGGCGTGTACGTGAACTTCCTGGAGGACGAGGGAGCGGAGCGCGTGCGCGACGCCTACCCCCCGGCCACCTTCACGCGGCTCGCGGAGGTCAAACACCGGTACGACCCGCGCAACCTCTTCCGCCTCAACCAGAACGTTCCGCCGCGAGCCTGAGCGCGGGCGAGCACAACGCCGATGGCGCGGGGGCGCGGTGCCGTACTTGTTGCGCTTTACCGTCGCCGCAGACCGCTTCTCCGCCTGCTCGCCGGTACCGCTAGAGATACTTCTCGCTGCGCAGCACCTCGGCGTCTACGGTGTAGACGATCACCGCGTAGTCGGCGAAGTAGTGCGCCGCGACGTGGGCCAGGATGCGCTCGGCGACCTCGGCGCCCACCAGGGTCTCGATGCGCACGTTCTGGCCCTCCCAGTCGATCGCCTGAATGCCGCGCGTGCCCTCGCCGCGGGCCTCGCCCACCGTGTAGCCGCGGGCCCCCAGCTGGAGCAGCTCGCGCAGCAGCCGCTCCTCGAGGATGCGCTCGGCGATGATCGTGACCAGCTTGAGCCGTGTGGTCTCCATGGGACACTCCTTTGTGCTCGCTCCGCTCGCGGGGGTGAGAACCCATGGTACAGCATTGCCCGGATCACCTCAGCGAGGGCGCCCCGCGCCCAAGCGTCACCCCAGCGCGAGAGCGCAGCGACCAAACCTCACCCCAGCGAGCGCAGCGAGCCTCACCCGCTCAGTAGAACAGCCCCGCCAGCCCATAGTACAGCGGGATGCCGATGGCGAGGTTGAAGGGGAACGTGATGGCGAGGGCGGCGGTGAGGTAGTAGCTGGGGTTGGCCTGGGGGAGGGCGATGCGCACGGCCGCGGGGGCGGCGATGTACGAGGCGCTGGCGGCCAGGGTGCCGAGCACTACGGCGCCGCCTGGCGAGAGGCCGGCCAGGCTGCCGAGCCAGAGCCCGACGACGCCGTTGGCGACCGGCATGAGCACGCCGAAGCCGATCAGGAAGCCGCCGACCTTGCGCAGGTCGCGGAAGCGGCGCGCCGCCACCATGCCCATCTCTAGCAGGAACAGGGTCAGGGCGCCCTTGAACGGGTCCACGAAGAGGGGCGCGACCTGAGCCAGGCCGGCCTTGCCCGCCAGGGCGCCGATCACCAGGCCGCCGAGCAGGAGCAGGATGCTCTTGCCCGTGAGCAGCTCGCCGATCACCGCGCCCCAGCTGCCGCCCTGCCCGAGGGCGACCCGGGCGATCAGCAGGGCCACCACGATCGCCGGCACCTCGAGCAGGGCCACGAGGGTGGGCATGAAACCCTCGTAGGGCACCCGCAGGGCCTCGAGGAAGGTCTGCACGGCGGCGAAGGTGACGGCCGAGACCGAGCCGTAGTGCGCCGCGATGGCCGCGGCGTCGGCCACCTCGAGCCGTCCCATGCGCCGCAGGAGCACGTAGGCGACGACGGGGATGGTGACCCCGAGGGCCAGGGTGGCCAGGGCGGGCGCCCAGAAGCTGGCCAGGGGCGTCTCCGACAGCTCGGCGCCGCCCTTGAGCCCGATCGCGAGCAGCAGGTAGATCGACAGGCCGGTGTACAGCTCCTCGGGGAACTTGAGGTCGCTGCGGACGAGGGTGGCCAGGACGCCGAGGACGAAGGCCAGGACCATGGGCGAGAAGAGGTTCAGGCGGACGAGCTCGACGATCTCCAACATGGCCTCCTTCGATGTAGGGTGGTAGGGGCCTGGGGCGGGGCGCGAGCGGCGCCGCTCGCGGGCACAAAAAGAGGGCCCAGAGGCGCGGGGCGTACCCGGCTGCGCTCTGCGCCCTGGGCGAGTCGGGCCCGCTCAGTCGGTGGCGAGGGCCAGCTCTAGCTCGTCCACCGGCTCCTGCCCGGCCTCCCACTCCTGGTAGCCGGTCTCGTAGGCGGCGACGCCGAGGATCTCTGCGGCGATGTAGGCCGCTGTCTGAGGGTTGATGCGACCATTCTCGAGGCCCTCCTCGAGGGCGGCGAGCAGCTCGAAGCGATCCATAAGCACCTCCACACCGTTGTAACGTCGGGCGAGCAAGGCGGCGCTGCCTCCCTACGCCTCGGGTCAGTAGCGCCACAATCATACTCGCACCTGCCGCTTCGCGCAAGTGTACCCTGATCCACGTTCCCGGGTAAAGGGTCAGACGCCCCTGCCGGCGCAGGATGATTCCCCGCGCCCGCCTATGCTATACTGAGGGGGTATGCCCGCCCGGCCCGGCGGCGCGGAGGTGCAGGCTGTGACCACGCAGGACCCTGACGTCAAAGTCGTCCCGAGCGTGACCTTCAAGGTCGCCGAGCGCGAGGAGCTGGAGAAGCCCTACAGGGTGATCATCGAGAACGACGACGTGACCCCCATGGACTTCGTCGTGCTCGTGCTGCGCGTCTTCTTCGGGCTCGGCTTCGACCAGGCCATGAGCGTGATGCTGACGGCGCACTACGAGGGCCGGGCCCACGTCTGCACGCTCCCCTTCGAAGAGGCCCAGGAGCGGGTCTACGGCGCCCACCACGCCGCCCGCGAGGAGGGCTACCCCCTCACCTTCTACCTGGAGCCCGACGAGTGACCGGCGCCCGTCGGCGCCACGCCCTACCCAGCACGGAGTGAAGCATGCCCCGGCCACGTCTCGCCGCCCTCGGCCTGCTCTGCCTGGCCCTCGTCGCCGGCTGCGCCCCCGCCCCGTCGCAGCCCGCGGCCGACCCCGCCCCCCCAGGCCGCCCCCCCCCCCCCCCCCCCCCCCGGCCCCCCCCCCCCCCCCCCCCCCCCCC
>DAOLDO010000670.1:0-4096 GCA_035327325.1 Chloroflexaceae bacterium
AGCCTCGGCGGCCTCGGCGGGCACGCGCTGCGCGTCGGCTTCGCTAACAGGGGCGGGCTCGGCGACGGCGGCCTCTTCGCCGGCCTGCTCGGCCTCGGGGGCGGGCGTCGCCTCGGCGGGCTGCTCAGCCTCCTGGGCGACGGGCTCCTCGGCCGCCGGCTCAGGGGTAGGCTGGGCCGCGGGCTCAGCCTGCGCCGTACTCCCCGGCGTGGCCGCCGCGTCCTGACCCGCCGGAGCGTCCGCTGCGTCGAGCAGCGTGTCAAGCAGCTCGCTCTCGGCGGACTCGTTCCTACGTACCTGGTCGGTCATCTCCTCGATCCCTCCTGTGTTACGGTCGCTTATCACTGCTGCATCTGGCGGCGCACTGCCTGGACCAGACCGTCATCGCTGAGATCTTCAAGCCTGTAATACGACCCCTTGAGGTGCTCGGCGAGGCGGCGCGAGAGGCCGCGCTCGAAGCTGGGGTGCTCGGTGTCAATCACGATCGCCCGGATCTCACGGGCGGCGATCAGATCGGCGATCTGGTAGGCCTCCTGCTGGGGGGGCAGGCTGCTGATCGCCACATTAGCCTGTCCATCGGTGAGCAGCACCATCAGCGGGAGCATCTCCTCGTCCTGGCGCCGCGCCTTCTCAAGGAGCTCAAATGCTGTGAGCATACCGCGTGCCAGCGGCGTCTTGCCGCCGGTGGGCATGGTCTGGAGGCGCTTCTGGGCCAGCTCGACGCTGTTGGTCAGGGGCAGGAGCACCCTGGCGTAGTCGCGCTGGAAGCTGACCAGGCCCACGCGGTCGCGGCGCTGGTAGGCATCGCGCAGGAGCGAGAGCACGGCGGCCTTGGTGGCCTGCATGCGCTCCTCGGCGGCCATGCTCCAGCTGGCGTCAACCACGAAGCAGACGGCGTTGCGCGTGCGGCGCACCCGCACCTTCTGGCGCAGGTCGGCCTTGTGGAGCAGGACCTTGGGGCGGCGGCGGTGGGGCAAGCCGATCGTATGGGCGAGCTCGTCGCGGCGCTTGCGCTGGTAGACGGCGGCCTCGCGCAGGGTGGCATCGAGAGCCAGGTCGGTGACGCGGGGGACGCGCTGGCTCTTGATATAGCGGCCCTGCTTGCGGGTTGTTCTGGTGCGGGTGCGCTTGCCGGGCGAGCGGCGCTGCTGGCGGTCGCCCTGGCCCTCGAGGCGGCGGGTGCGGAACAGCTGGTCGGCGTCGAACTGCTTACCGCCGGTGTGCTTCTCGCTGGTCTGGCCGCCGGTGTCGGCCTGGCCTGCGCTGCCGATGGGCGTCACCTGGCCGCCGCTGCCGGTCTCATCGCCGCCCTCGCCGGGCTCGGTCTTCTCGCCGGGCTCACCCTTTTTTTTTACGTCCTCGCTCGCGCCGGTGTTGGCCGACTTGCCGCTGCGCTCGAGAATCTCGGCGACGCGCTGCTCGTCGAGCCTGATCTCGGCGAAGGGCTGGCGGCGCATGCGGTGGGGCAGGGCCAGCTCGGCGGCGATGCGGATATCCTCGACGCCGAGGCGCGTGCGCCCGGCCCACGCGGCGTGGGTGCGGGCCGTCTCGAGGATGGTCAGGTCGGCGCGGTGGCCGTCCACGCCGAGCTCGATGCAGAGGCTGGCCACGGCGGCCATGTCCGAGCCGTCCATCACCACGGCGGGGAGCAGCTCGCGGGCGGCCACGATGCGTGCGGCGAGCTCGTCCTCGGCCTGGTGCCACTCGGCCATGAAGGCGTGAGGGTCGGCCTCGTAGGCGAGGCGCCGCTCGATCACGGCCACGCGAGAGGGCACATCGGCCAGGCCGGCCACCTCGACGGCGAGGCCGAAGCGGTCGAGGAGCTGGGGCCTGAGCTCGCCCTCCTCGGGGTTCATGGTGCCGACCAGGATGAAGCGGGCGGGGTGCGAAATGCTCACGCCCTCGCGTTCAACGGTATTGACCCCCATGGCGGCGGCGTCGAGCAGGAGGTCAACGAGATGGTCGTCGAGCAGGTTGACCTCATCCACATAGAGCAGGCCGCGGTTGACCTGGGCGAGCAGCCCGGGCTCGAAGCGGCGCTGGCCCTCGGTGATGGCGTGCTCGAGGTCGAGCGAGCCGACCACGCGGTCCTCGGAGGCCGAGACGGGCAACTCGACGAGGCGGGTGGAGCGGCTGTGGGCGGGGAGGGTGTCGCCCGCGGTGCGGAGCTGGCAAGTGGCGCAGAGGCCGGCGGGGCGGTCGGGCTGGCAGGAGTAGGGGCAGCCGTCAACGACGGTGATCGTGGGCAGCAGCCGCGCGAGGCCGCGCACGGCCGTAGACTTGGCTGTGCCCTTCTCGCCGCGGATCAGGACCCCGCCGACGCGCGAGTTGATCGCGTTGAGGATCAGGGCGCGCTTGAGGCGCTCCTGGCCGACGATCGCGGTGAACGGATAGACTGGGCGCACGACCGAAGTGCTCACGACAATAAAAATCTTCCAGCTCGCGGGGAGCCAGAAGTCCTAGCAGCAGCGCCGGTATTGAGCTCGTGTGAGAACCATACCAACGACGATAAACCGCCCGACGTACCCTAGCCCGCCACATTGTTGACGCACGCCGACGCCCCGGGGCGCCGCTCACAACCGGGGCTTATTGTCGCACAAGCGCCGACAAAAGTCAAATTCCGCGCGTCAGCTACTTGTCAGCCGGCCCCCCGGGGGGTGGCGTGGTATAAACGTCGTAGCGGGCGCGGGGCCCGCGGGGCGGTCTATGGTATAATGACGCCCCGAAACGCGGATTCAGCGGAGGGGCCGTCGGGCCGCCGCGCAAGCCATCGCGGAGTGGCGTGCCTCGGCGCGCGCACCCCCGGCGGGGCTGTGGACGGGAGCAGAACGTGGGCTTTAACCCGATCAACTCACTCTTTGGGGCCTTCAGCCGCGACCTCGGCATTGACCTCGGCACGGCCAACACGCTCGTCCATGTGCGCGGCAAGGGGATCGTGATCAGCGAGCCCTCGGTGGTCGCCATTGACGCCAAGACCAAGCAGGTCCACGCCGTGGGCGCCGAGGCCAAGGCGATGGTGGGCAAGACGCCCGCCAACATCGTGGCCGTGCGCCCGCTGAAGGACGGCGTGATCGCCGACTTCGACGTGGTCGAGAAGATGCTGGCCTACTTCATCAAGAAGGCCCACGCCTACTCGCCGGTGCGCCTGATGGACCCGCGCCCCCGCGTGGTGGTGGGCGTCCCCTCGGGCGTGACCGAGGTGGAGCGCCGCGCCGCCCGCGACGCCACGCTCAACGCGAAGGCCCGCGAGGCCTACGTGGTGGAGGAGCCGATGGCCGCGGCGATCGGGGCGGGCCTGCCCGTGGACGAGCCGATCGGCAGCATGATCGTGGACATCGGCGGCGGCACGACCGAGGTGGCGGTGATCTCGCTCGGCGGGATCGTGATCAACCACTCGATCCGCACCGCCGGCGACGAGATTGACGAGGCGATCATGCAGTTCGCCCGCCGCGAGTACAACCTCTTGATCGGCGAGCGCATGGCCGAGCGGGCCAAGATCGCCGCCGGGTCGGCCTACCCCCTGGAGGAGGAGATCAAGGTAGTGCTGCGCGGGCGCGATCTGCTCACCGGCCTGCCCAAGGCGGTCGAGGTCAGCTCGGTCGAGATCCGCGAGGGCGTCGCCGGCCCGGTCAACGCGATCATCCAGGAGGTGCGGCTGGCCCTCGAGGAGACGCCCCCCGAGCTGGTGGCCGACATCATGGAGCACGGCATCACCCTGGCCGGGGGCGGCTCGCTGCTCCACGGCCTCGACAAGCGCATCGCCGCCGAGACCAAGATGCCGGTCCACGTCGCCGAGGACCCGCTCTCGTGCGTGGCCCGCGGCGCCGGCAAGATGGTCGAGAACTTCGAGAACAAGGTCTACCAGGACATCCTCACCCGCACCCAGAACCAGCGGCGAGCGCGGCTGTGAGGGCCAGGCCCTCACGCTACGCCCGGCAATAGGCAATGCGCGACTTCCTCGACGACAGGCCGATCAAGCTCAAGCGCGAGCGCTCGTCCTCGCCGGCGAGCGGGCGCCCGTTCGCGCTGGCCGTGGTCCTGTGCCTGCTGGCCGGGCTGCTGCTGGTGCTCGACGGCCAGGGCCTGCTCACGCCGG
>DAOLDO010000671.1:0-4095 GCA_035327325.1 Chloroflexaceae bacterium
GGCCACGCTGGGCCGCCTCTACTGCCTGTATCGGGCGCAGGGGGGCCCAGCGTGGCCGCCCCGCTCCACCGTGCCCTGGTGGCCCCTTTGTAGGCGCCCGGCACGCCGTCGGCAGAGGGCCGGCCGCATCAGCCGCCGCCCAGGCCCTGCCCGACGAACACGATCGTGGCCATGCGCACGGTGCGGCCCAGGAAGGTGCTGACGACGAAGACCCAGAGGGGCACGCCGAGGGCCCCGGCCAGGAGCCCGGCCACATCGAAGACCGGGTTGGGCGGCGCCGAGAGGGCGAAGAGCACCAGGGGCGCCCGCCAGCGGTGGCTCAGCTGGCGCTGCACCCACAGGTAGAAGCCCGTCTCCTCGACGGCCTGGCGCCCCGAGCGGCCCACGAAGTAGGCGACCAGCTCGCCGAGGACCGAGCCGGCCGCCGCGGCCAGCCCGACGCCCCATGGGTCGAGGGTCTGGCCGAGCCTGATGATCAGGGGGTAGTAGGGCACCGGCACGATCACGGTCGCGTTGGCGAAGGCCGCCGAGGCGAAGGCGCCCAGGTAGCCAAAGTTGCCCAGGCGGCTCAGCAGCTCGGGCGGCAGCAGCACGAACACGGCGACATTGGCGGCCGCCACGGCCAGGCCGATCAGCAGGGGGCGCAGCCACAGGCGCCAGCGCGCCACCGGCCGGGGCGCCTCGCCCGGCGGCGGGGCGCTCTGCTCCTCAAGCATGGGGGCTCTCCCTTCGCTCCTCTCGCCGGCAGTATAGCACCGGGGCAGGGCCGGGCGCGAGGGCGGCGGGCCTCACCCGAACAGGCGCCTGAGGCGCTGCCAGAAGCCGTCGGGGCTGACCTGCACGGGGAGGACGAGGGCGAGGGGCAGGGCCCCGGCCTCGAGCTCGAGGGCGACGGGCTGCGCGCCCCGCAGGCCCCGCGGCGGGTGCAGCCGCACCGAGACCTGCCCCGTCTCGCCCGGGCCGAGGGCCTGGGGCGAGGCGGCCACCCGGGCCCAGGCCGTGCGGCTGCGCCAGACCAGGGGGCAGGGCCGGGCGCCCAGGTTGTCGATCTGGAGCAGGGCGTAGGAGGGCTCGCCCGCGGTGATCGGCCGGGAGGCCGCGTCGAGCCCGCGCACCCGCAGGGCGGGGAAGCGGTCGGGCGCCAGGCCGTTGAGGATGCGCCCGACCAGCAGGCGCCGCGACAGCTCGCCGGGGTCGCGGGCGGCGGCCGCGTCCACCTCGGCGGCGAGGGCCCGGCGACCCGTCGCTTTGAGCCAGCGGGCCAGGGCGCCCTGGGCGAGCAGCTGCTCGAGGGCGGGCACCAGGTCGGGCCGGCCCAGGTCCAGGTCCTCCAGGCGGGCCACGTGGCGCCCGCCGACGGGCACCCCGGGGCGGCCCGCGGCCTCCCAGGGGATGGCCCAGGCGTGGCGTCCGCAGCGGAGCTGCAGGTCGCCGGCCCGCGGGCCGTTGTTTGCCATCGCCACCACGTCGAGGCGCAGGCGCTCGCCGGGGGCGATCACGCCGGCGGCCTGGCGCTGCGGCCTGCCGGCCACGAGCACGCGCACGTCGGCGTCGCGGCGGGCGGGGCTGCTCAGCTCCCAGCGCAGGGGCGCCAGGGCCGTGTTCCGCAGCACCAGGGGCTGGGGGCGGCCCCAGACGCGCCAGCTGCGCAGGGGCACCTCGCCGAGCTGCAGGCGGGGCGGGTCGAACTGGAGCAGCGGGCTGCCGTCGGCGGGGGCCATGGCGGCGAGCAGGGTCTCGAGGGGGGCGCCACGGGCCGGGGCGGCGCGCTGGGCCGCCCGCAGGCTGTAGCGCAGGGCGCCGAGGGTGGCGTCGGGGCTGGTGGCGAGCCAGCGCTCGAGGGCGCCGTTGCTGACGGCGGGCTCGACCAGGCGCGGGTTCACCCTGATGACCTCGTCCAGGTCGCGGGCGCCGCCGACAGCCACGCCGCCGCCGAGGAGCAGGGGCGGGGGCGGGGCCGGGGCGCCGAGGCGCGAGCGCAGGGCCGCCGCGGTCGGGCAGCGGCGGGCAGGGTCGAGCTCGAGGGCCCAGCGCAGGGCCGGGGCCAGGCGCGGCGCCGCCGCGTCGAGGCGAGCCAGGTCGAACTGGAGGGGCGCCGCCGCCGGGTCGAGCCCGGTGAGCAGCTCGTAGCAGGTGACAGCCAGGGCGAAGACGTCGGCGCGCTCGTCGTGGCCCCAGCTGCCCAGCTGCTCGGGGGGGGCGTAGCCGGGCGTGCCGTGGCGCGGGCGGGGCCGGCGCGGGGGGCGCCGCGTCAGGCTGTGGGCCGCCCCGAGGTCAACCAGGGCCAGGGCCCCATCGGGACGCAGCACCAGGTTGGCCGGCTTCAGGTCGCCGGCGACCAGGGGCACCTCGCGGGTGTGCAGGTAGGTCAGCAGGTCGCAGAGCTGCGTGGCCCAGGCGAGGACGCGCCGCTGGTCCTGGGCGCCGCGGCGGGCGAGGGCGAGCAGCGGCTCGCCGGGCACGAGGTCGCGGGCGAGCCAGGTGGCCCGCGGGGCGGCCTCGAGCTTGTAGAGGCGGGGCAGGGCCCGGTGGCGCATGCGGCGCAGCAGGCCGCCCTCCCAGCGCAGCACGGCCACGGCCTCGGCGCGCTCGGCGGCGGGCAGGTCGCGCCTGGCCACCTTCACGGCGACGGGGGCGCCGGGGCGGGCCTGGTCCTCGGCGGCGAAGACCACCGCCTGACCGCCGTGGCCTACCACCGAGCGCAGCCGAAAGCGCCCGCCCAGCAGATCGCCCGGGGCGGCGCCGCAGTCGGGGGGGCCGGGCTGCCGCAGCCTGACCGTCTGTCCCACATTCGCCATGAAAACGATTGTGCCACATGCCGCCCCGTCGCGCAACAGGGGTCAGCGGGGCGATGTGGGTGCCGGAGCGAGCAGCCCGGCCAGCCATGCGCGCAGGGCAGCGGCGGCGGCTGGGAGCAGGGGCAGGGCGGCCACGCCGCTCGCGTAGGTCTCGGCGGGGCCCTGGCCCGGGTAGAGCAGGGCGACCGCGAGGGTCGCACGCGCGCCGCCGGCCGTCCCGATCGCGCCGAGGTAGCTGTAGGCGTCGGCCAGAGCGTCCTCGGGCACGCCGCCCGCCGCGTCGAGGCGGTACTTGGCGTCGAGGACCAGCAGCGCCGGCGCCTCGCCGGGCCGGGCCAGCTCGATGGCCAGGTCGGGCACGCGGGTGTGGCGGTCGAGCGAGCCGAGGGGGAAGGATGAAGGATGAGGGAGGAGGGATGAAGCCGGCAGGCCGGCCTTGCCCAGGGGCCTGTAGCGCGGCTGGTAGCGCAGCCGGAGCCTGGCGCCGCCCTGGCCCTCCAGCTCGACCAGCGGCTCGCCCTCGGGCAGGGCGACGAGCCGCTCCTCGCCCTCGCCCGTGACGACGCGCTGGGCGACCAGGGCGCAGCCCGGCAGCTCGAGCAGGGCCAGGGCGACCGCGGCGGCGCACCAGCGCTCGTAGAGCCGCGGCAGGTCGCCGACTGGGAGGCTGAGGGTCGCCGCGTCCCAGGTGACCAGGGGGCGCCGGCGCAACAGCCGCCAGGCGCGGTAGACGGCCCTGTAGTCCGGATCGCGCTGCATGCGGGCAGTGGGGCCGGCGAAGGCGGCCAGGGGCGGCACGCCGGCGAGGAAGGGCAGGCCGCGCAGGGCGCGCAGCCGCTCGCGGGCCGCCTCGGCGCGGGCCGCCAGCTCGGGGGTGAGCCGCTCGCGGGCGACCATGAGCTCGAGCCGGCGCCAGAGGCTGTCGAGCAGGCGGCGCAGCAGCCTGGCCTCGTACGAGTCGTAGGTTGGGGCGGCCGAACGCTCGGGGAGCGGCGCGAGGGCGGCGACGAGCGAGGCCGGTCCGCCGTCGCTCGCGTCGTGGCCCTCGCCTCGGCCCTCGGGGGCCGCGGGGTCGGGCGGCGGCGCCTGGACGCCTGGGCGCGGCGGGGCGGACGCGGCGAAGTCGCGCAGCCTGCCCGGCTCGACCTGGGCGACGGCGGCCGCGAGCCGGTCGGGCGGGCGGCGGGCCAGCCGCTCCACGGCGGCGGCGAGGCGGGCCAGCTCGGCGCCGAAAAGGGTGTGCAGCTCCTCGCCGGGGGTCGGCGGCGAGGAGTCGAGCTCGGGGGGCGGGGCGACG
>DAOLDO010000672.1:0-1650 GCA_035327325.1 Chloroflexaceae bacterium
GGTCACGCCCTCGGCGGCGGGCAGGCGGGCGGCCAGGCCACGCGCCGCCGACGCCGTCACGATGGCGTGGGCCAGAGGGTGCTCGGAGCGCCGCTCCACGGCGTCGGCCAGGGCCAGCAGCTCGTCGCAGGCGGCGCAGTGGCCGAGGGGCGCCTCGGGCTCGGGGCAGCCGAGGGCGCGCACGGCGACCACGGCGGGGCGCCCGGCGGTGAGCGTGCCGGTCTTGTCGAGGGCAACGGCTCGCACCCGGCTCAGGGCCTCGAGCACCGCGCCGCCCTTGACCAGCACGCCGCCGCGGGCGGCCGCACTCAGCGCGCTCACCAGCGTGACCGGGGTGCTGATCACCAGGGCGCAGGGGCAGGCGACCACCAGCAGGGCCAGGCCCCTGTAGAGCCAGCCGAACTCGTCGGGCGAGGGGTTCCAGAAAGGCAGGCCGAGCAGCAGCGGCGGCGCGGCGGCGACCAGCAGGGCCAGGGCGACCACCGCCGGCGTGTAGACGCGCGCGAAGCGGTCCACGATGCGCTGCACAGGGGCGCGGCGCTCCTGGGCCTGCTCGACCAGGCGGATCATGCGGGCGATGGTTGTGTCGGCGGCCAGGTGAGTGACCGTCACCTCCAGGCTGCCCTCGCCGTTGATGCTGCCGGCGAAAACCTCGGCGCCGGGCCCCTTCTCGACCAGCATGCTCTCGCCGGTGATCGGGGCCTGGTTGACGCTCGAGGCCCCGGCGCGCACCGCGCCGTCCATTGGAATGCGCTCGCCCGGGCGCACCAGGATCACGTCGCCCACGGCGAGCGCGCCCACCGGGACGCGCTCCTCGCAGCCCGACGCGCAGCAGCCGGTGCCGAGGCGGGCGGCGGTCTGGGGCACCACCTCCATCAGGCTGGCGATGGCGTGGCGGGCGCGGCTGGCCGTGTAACCCTCCAGGGCCTCGCCGAGGGCGAAGAGCACCATCACCAGGCCGGCCTCGACGTAGGCGCCGATCACCACCGCGCCGACGGCGGCGATGGTCATAAGGGCGTTGATCGTCAGCTCGCGGCTGACGAGCAGGGCGCGCCAGGCGCTGCGGGCGATCGGCACGACGGTGAGGGCCATCGCAAGGAGGGCGAGGGCGTCGATCCAGGCGGCCTCGCGGCCGAGCAGCTCGTGCAGCACGACCCCGGGCAGCACCAGGAGGGCGCCGAGCAGGGCGAGGCGGGTCTCGGTGCGCGCCCACATGAAGCGGAGGAAGCCAGGGGCGGGCGCGGGGGTGGCGGCGGGCGCGGGCTCGGCCACCGCGTAGCCCAGCTCGCGCACGCGCTCCTCCACGGCCTCGCGGGTGATCGCGCCGCGCACGCGCAGGCGCTCGGTGGTGAAGCTCAGCTCGCAGGACTGCACGCCGGGCAGCTGGGCCACGCCCGCCTCGACGGTGCGGGCGCAGCCGGCGCAGTCCATGCCGCGCACGGTCAGAGTCAGCTCGGTGGGGGGTGTCATGGTGCCTCGCAGACAGACAGGGCCGCTCATCTGCGGTCAGTGTACACCTTCGAGTCGGGTTGAGAGTCAAGGGGGCTACCGGGTCGCTCCGCCGCAGCCCTCACCCCCGGCCCCGCTCCCCCCGACCCGGGCCGGGCGCCCACAAGGGGTCGCCCGTACCTGCTGCGCTCGGGCGTAAGG
>DAOLDO010000672.1:1750-4063 GCA_035327325.1 Chloroflexaceae bacterium
TGCGCTCGGGCGTAAGGGCGGCCCCGCGTGGCCGCCCCAGCCCGCCCAACCCCGCAGTTGAGCTCGGACGGAGTACTATGCCTGCTCGAGGGCGAGGAAGAGGCGGGCGAAGAGGAAGGCGTGGGCGCCGCGGGCCACGAAGAGGAAGCCCTGGTCGGCGTGGCGCAGCTCGGGGGCGTCGCGGCCGCTGGCGACGGCGTGGCAGCCGGGCTCGAGGGCGGCCAGGCGCTCCAGCGCGGCGCCCACCTCGGGGTCGGCGCTGACCACCAGGATGTGGAAGGCGTCGCCCTCCTGCCAGATATGGACGTGGTGGCCGCGCAGGCGGGCGAGCAGGGCGCGGCCCTCATCGCCGGCGACGATGCAGCCCGTCTCGGCCAGGAGCTGGTCGAGGGTGGCGTCGGGCGACCGGGCGTGGGGCTCGGCGCAGACCTGGTCAATCAGGCGGTCGAGGGGGGAGCGGCGGGCGCCGGCCGGGGCGGCCTGGAGGTCGCGCAGGAACAGGCCGAGCTCGTGGCGCTGCACGAGCAGCGGGGTCAGCTGGCGCTCGAGGGCGATCAGGCGCTCGCGGGCCAGGGCGGCCAGCTCGGCCTCGCCGATGGCCCCGCCGGCGGGGCGGGGCAGCATGGCGGCGATATCGGCCAGGGCGAAGCCGAGGCGCTGGGCGCGCTGGATGAAGCGCAGGGTCTCCTCGGCGGCCTGGCTGTAGAGCCTGTAGCCGGCGGGCGAGTGGGCCTGGGGCGCGAGCAGGCCCTCGGCCTCGTAGAAGCGCAGCGCCGAGGGGCGCAGGCCGACGCGCCTCGCAAGCTGCCCGATCGTCAGCAGCCCGTCGGCGGGCCGGGTCGTCTCTGGGGTCTGTCGCGGCGCCATCGGGCTCCCCTCGGTGGTGCGGGCCGGCGGGCCCATCGTACCACAGGCGGGGGCGCTACGGCGCCATGATCCGCGCGGTGCCGGAGACCCGGATCGAGCTGCCGGGCGCGGGCGGGATCTCGGCCCTGAGCAGCGAGCGCATGCCCATATCCTCGCCCTGGACGACGTCAATGGCGCCGCCGTGGGGCCAGCCGAGGTCGCGCAGGTAGCCGGCGAAGGCGGCCGTGGCCGCGCCGGTGGCGGGGTCCTCGTAGACGCCGCCGGAGGCGAAGGGGTTGCGGGTGTGGAAGCGCCGCTCGGTCTCGGCGTAGGCGAGGAGGATGGTGACAAGGCCCGCCCGCCCCATCAGCGCGCGGCCGGCGTCGAGGTCGTAGCGCATGGCGGCGAGGGCCTCGCGGGTGCGCAGGGCGAGGACGAGGTGGTCGGCGCCGCCGTGGGCCAGGGCGGGCGGGATGCGCGGGTCGAGGTCGCCCTCGGCGTAGCCGAACAGGCGCAGCGTGTCTGCGACAAGCTCGGGCGGGGCGGGGCGGCTGCGGGTGGGGGGCGACTGGAGGGCGGCGGCGATCACGGGGCCGTCGCGGCGGCCCTCGACGGTGATGTTCGCGTCGTTCAGGGCCAGGGGGAAGACGCCGTCGCCGTGGGCGAGGGCCAGGGCGGCGCCGAGGGCGATCGTCGCGTGCCCGCAGAAGGGCACCTCGGTGGCGGGCGCGAAGTAGCGCACGCGCCAGCCGGCGCCGGCCGGCGCGGCGAAGGCCGTCTCCGAGAAGCCGACCTCGGCGGCGATGCGCTGCATCTCGGCCGCCGGGGGCAGCTCGTCGTCGATCACCACGCCCGCGGGGTTGCTCCCGCCGTCCCCGTCCGAGAATGCCGCAATGCGCAGGACCTCCACGCGATCCTCCTCTCTGATCTGAGCGAAGTGCCCGCCCAGGCCGTGCGCCCGGAGCTTAGCGGAGCGCCGCGCCATTGTCAAGCGCCTCGCAGGGTTCAAGACTTACTCGCGTCATAAACTTGACAACGGGCGAGATTGCGCTACGATTCAGAGCGGAGCATGCGCTAGAAGACGCCGAGGGAGCCAGCCATGGCCGTAGCCGCCGACCGCCCGAACGCCCGCCCGAACGCCCCCTTCGACCGCACCGCCCTGAAGGTCAACCAGGCCGCGATCGTCGCGCTGCTGCTGGTGGCCTACGTGGCCGACCTGCCCTGGCTGGTCGCCCTGGTCGCCCTGGTGATGGCGCTGGGCACGTTCAGCCCGCGCCTGGCCCTGTTCCAGCGGCTCTACCGGGACGTGCTACGGCCCGCCGGGCTGCTGAGGCCCGACCTGCGCCACGAGGACGCGGCGCCGCACCGCTTCGCGCAGGGCCTCGGCACGGGCGTGCTCGTGGCGGCGAGCCTGAACCTCTTCGCCGGGCTCAGCCTGCTGGGCTGGGCCCTGGCCCTGCTGGTGGT
>DAOLDO010000673.1:0-4056 GCA_035327325.1 Chloroflexaceae bacterium
CCCCGCCGCCGGCCCGCCCGCCGAGCTCGCCGCCCGCCGCCGCGCCAGGTTGGAGACCGGGCGGCCAGGAGCGGGGGCGGCCAGGAGTGTGAGCGACCTGCGCTCCGCTCTTGCCGCCATCGTCGGCGCCGAGCACGTGGCCGAGGGCGAGGGCGGCCCGGCGGTCAGCCCGGGCAGCCTCGCCGAGCTCTCGCAGGTGGTGGCACACTGCCACGCCGCGGGCGTCGCCGTCATCCCCACCGACTCCCGGTCTCCCGGTCTCCGGGCCTCCGGATCTCCAGCTCTCCGCGTCTCCCTGCGGCGCATGGCCCGCGTGCTCGCCTACGAGCCCGACGACCTGACGATCGGCGTGGAGGCGGGCATGAGCCTGGCCGAGCTGAAGGCCGTCGTCGGCGCCAACGGGCAGCAGCTCCCGCTGGAGGTGGCAGACGAGGGGGCCACCCTGGGCGCCCTGGTGGCGGCGGCGGCCGAGGGCCCGCGGCGCCTGGGGTACGGCACCATGCGCGACTGGGCCCTGGCCCTGACCGTGGTCGAGCCCGACGGCGCCGTGGTGCGCCTGGGCGCGCAGGTGGTCAAGAACGTCACCGGCTACGACCTGGTGAAGCTCTACGTCGGCAGCAGGGGCACCCTCGGCGTGATCGCCGCCGTCAGCCTCAGGCTCTTCCCGCGCCCGCCCGCCTCGGCCACGCTCGTGGCGGGCTTCGGCGACAGGGGCGCGGCCATGGGCATTCTCGACGACCTTGCCGCCCCCCGCCTCCAGCCCACGGCCTGCGAGTACCTCGAGGGCGTGGAGGGGGCCGTGCCCGGCTTCATCCTGCACCCCTCATCCCTCATCCTGCGCGCCGAGGGCGCCCCCGCCGCGGTCGCCCGTCACGTCGCCGAGCTGCGGGCGATGGCCGTGGCGCGCGGGGCCGTCGCCGCCGCCGAGCTTGGGGGCGACGAGGAGGCCCGGCTCTGGCGCGAGCTGGCGGGGCTGGGCGCCGCGGAGGCTGCGCCGGGCCGTGCGTGGATCAGGCTGGGCGTGGCCCCGGCCGAGCTGGGCGCGGCCCTGGGGCACGCCCACGCCGAGGCCGCCGCGAGGGGCGTGCGGCTCGCCGCGAGCGCCCGCGGTCTCACAGGTGTGGTATACCTTCTTGCGCAGGGGCCGGACGAGGGCTTGCGCGGACTGTTCGCCGCGCTGGTGGAGCGCCGGCGCCACGCCGCGCTCCTCGCCGCCCCCCCCGCGGTGCGCGAGGGCCTGCCGGCCTGGGGGGCGCCGCCGGCGGCCCTCGACCTGATGGACGCCCTGAAGCGGGCCATTGACCCGTTCGACTGCATGTGTCCGGGCAGCTATATCGTCTAGAGGAGCCAGACCGTGACCACAGAGACTGCGCCTTCGACCGCCAGGGTGAGCATCCCGCTGGTGAGCTTCAGCGCCAAAGATAAGCCGAGCTCGGACATCATCAACACCTGCGTCCACTGCGGGCTCTGCCTCTCGTCGTGCCCCACCTACCGCGAGACCGGCCTGGAGATGTCGTCGCCCCGCGGGCGCATCTACCTGATGAAGGCCGTGGACGAGGGCCGCATCGGCCTGGAGAGCGAGGTCTTCCAGGAGCAGATGAGCCAGTGCCTGAACTGCCGGGCCTGCGAGGCGGTCTGCCCCTCGGGCGTGCAGTACGGGGCCATCCTCGAGGCCAGCCGGGCCCAGATCGAGCAGGCCAAGGAGGCGGGCAAGATCGCGGACCCGCCGGCGCTGGACGGCGCCGCCCCCGGCAAGGGGCTGCCGCCGCGCCCGCTCTGGCAGAGCGCCCTGCGCGGCGCGGTGTTCGGGGCCATGTTCAAAAACATGGGGCTCTTCCGGGCCTTCTCGGCCTCGATGCAGCTCTACCAGAAGAGCGGCGCCCAGTGGGTGGCCCGCAGGAGCGGCCTGCTCAAGCTGATGGGCCTGGCCGACACCGAGACCATGCTGCCGCCGATCAGCGCCAGGGCCGTGGTCCCGCGGGGGCAGATCTACCCGGCCGAGGGGCAGGCCCGCTACAGCGTGGCCGTGCTCACCGGCTGCATCATGAGCACCGCCTTCGCCAACGTCCACGAGGCGACGATCCGGGTGCTGCAGAAGAACGGTTGCGAGGTGGTGCTGCCGCCCGGGCAGGGCTGCTGCGGCGCGCTCCACACCCACGGCGGCGACCTCGACGGCGGGCGCGAGCTGGCCCGGCGCAACATCGCCGCCTTCGAAGGGCTGGGCGTGGACGCGATCATCATCAACGCGGCGGGCTGCGGCAGCACGCTGAAGGAGTACGGCCACCTTCTGCACGACGACCCCGAGTGGCACGCGCGGGCCGTGGCCTTCAGCGCCAAGGTGAAGGACGTCCACGAGTTCCTGGCAGGGATCGAGCTGAACCGGGCCGGCCTGGGGCGCCTCGAGGTGGCCGTGACCTACCAGGAGCCGTGCCACCTGGCCCACGCCCAGCGCATCACCGTGCAGCCGCGCACCCTGCTGCGCTCCATCCCCGGCCTCGAGCTGCGCGAGATGCACGAGAGCGCCCTGTGCTGCGGCAGCGCCGGGATTTATAACGTGACCCAGCCCGAGATGGCGGCCCGCCTCGGGGCGCGCAAGGTGACCAACGCCCTGGCCACCGGCGCCAGGGTGATCGCCACCGCCAACCCGGGCTGCGCCCTCCAGCTGGCCGGCGAGCTGCGCCGCCGCGGCGAGGAGGTGCAGGTGCGCTACGTGGTCGAGCTGCTCGACGAGAGCTACAGGCGCGGCGCCGACCGGGCGGGGTAGCCGTGTCCCCCGCCGCGGCGCTGCCCAGCACTTCGATTCCCCCTCCCGTTGCCGGGCGGGGGAATTATTGTTGCACAGCGCTTGTCAAACTTGCGAAAAAATCCGCATATATGCTACTATAGCGCTGCTGCGGGGAAGGTTCCCTTGGGAGGTCGGAGCACGTTCCCCCGTCGAGTTCCCACCCACACCCATACCCATATTCCCTGACTCCCATTCCTCCCGTGAAGGTCTTCAAGGCCCAACAGGTATATATCCCTGTCCTCGGGGCCACGCGCCGTCTGTTATAATTGCCCTCGCCGACTAGTTCCCGCTTTCACAAAGTACGCGCCGGGCTCCTCCGCCTGCCTGCCTAGTCTGGCTGCTGCCGATGAGTGACATCACCCTCCACTCGACCGAGCGCGAGCTCGCTGCCGTCCGCGCCCGCTTGCAGTCCGCCCGAGGAAAGCAGTTCTGGCGCTCGCTCGACGAGCTGGCCGACTCGCCCACCTTCCACGAGCTGCTGAGCCGCGAGTTCCCCGCAGGGGCCGCCGAGATGACCGACCCGGTCACCCGGCGCACCTTCCTCAAGCTGATGGGCGCCTCGCTGGCCCTCGCGGGCCTCTCGGGCTGCACTTTCGCCCTACGATCGCCCACCGAGCAGGTGGCCCCCTTCGCCAGGGCCCCCTACGACCAGGAGCCGGGCATCCCGCGCTTCTTCGCGTCGGCCCTCACGCTGGACGGCTTCGCCCTCGGCGTGGCCGTGAAGAGCTACGACGGGCGCCCGGTCAAGATCGAGGGCAACCCCAACCACCCCGCGAGCCTCGGCGCCACCGACAGCTACGCCCAGGCCGAGATCCTCTCGCTCTACGACCCCGACCGCCCCGAGACGGTGCTCAACCGGGGCGCGATCAACACCTGGGACCAGTTCCTGGTGGACTTCGGCCAGGCGATGCAGCTGCAGCGCACGCTGCAGGGCCAGGGCCTGCGCGTGCTGACGCCCACCGTCACCTCGCCCACCCTGGCCGCCCAGTTCAGCGAGCTGCTCACCGCCCTGCCCGGCGCCCGCTGGGTCCAGTACGACCCGGTGGGCCGCTCGAACACCTACGAGGGCGCGCGCCTGGCCTTCGGCGAGGTGGTCGAGACGCGCTACCGCTTCGACCAGGCCCAGACGATCGTCTCGCTCGACGCCGACTTTTTGAACGAGGGCCCCGGCCGCGTGCGCTACGCCCGCGACTGGATCAACGGCCGCCGCGTGCTCCAGAGTACCGAGGCGGTCAGCCGGCTCTACATCGCCGAGCCGGTGCTCTCCAACA
>DAOLDO010000674.1:0-4054 GCA_035327325.1 Chloroflexaceae bacterium
GGGCACCAGGGCCACCTCGCGGAGGCGCGCGGCCCCCTCGTGGGTGTCGAGCAGGCGCCGCAGCGTCTCCCCGCCCTGGGCCGCCTCCCCCTTGACCACGCGCCCCGCCTCGAAGGTCAGGGTGAAGTCCTCGATCAGGGTGCCGCCGTAGTTGAGGGGGCGGCTCGAGCGGACCACCCCGTCTACCCTGGCCCGGTCGGGCAGGCTGAAGACCTCCTCGGTGGGCAGGTTGGGCACGAAGCTCTGGCCGCCCTCGCTCACCGAGTCGCCGCCGGCCCAGATGTGGCCTGCGGCGAGGCCGACGGTCAGGTCGGTGCCGGGGGCCCTGAAGCGCAGCGCGGTGTAGCCCTTGCCGTTCAGGTAGGCCGCCCTGGCGTTGAGGTCGGACACATGCTCTTTCCAGGCGCCCACAGGGTCCTCGCTGTCGAGGCGGCAGGTGGTGGCGATGGCGCGCCACAGGCGGGCCTCGCGCTCGGCCTCGGGCACGTCGGGCAAGACCTGGGCGGCCCAGCCCGGGGTCGGGTACGAGACCACGGCCCAGGGCGCGGCGTTGCGCTGCACCAGTTCGGTGACGGGCCTGGCCGCCTTCGCCGTCGCCTGCATCATCCTGCTGACCGCGGCGGGGTCCTGCCCGGCGAGCAGGGTGGGCGTGGCGGCGTAGATCGAGAGCATGGCGTCGCCCGCCCGCAGGTAGCCGGCGGCGGCCTCGGGGTACCAGGCCGGCACCTCGTCGAGGGTCTCGCGGTCGGCCTCCTGGGCGCGCACCAGGGTCAGCTGCTCGTCGCCCCAGATCACGTCAACCAGGCGGGCGCCCGCCCTGTAGGCGCTGCGGGCCACCGCCCGCGCCAGGGGCGCCGTCTGCAGGTCGGCCCGCACCATCAGCCGCTGGCCCCGCTGGAGGTTCAGCCCCACCTGCACGATCACGTCCGCGTAGCGGCCGAGCTCCTCGGCCGAGCTATGATTAGACATAATGTTCATACCTCTACACTACGAGCCCGCCCTCTCAACTATAGCACGGGCGGGGCGGGCGCGGCGCGAGTTCGGCTATAATGCCAACCATGAGCTTTGCACCCTCCCGCCGCCTCTTCCTGGGGAGCCTGGCGGCGGCCCTCCTGACCCTGGCCCTCCTCGCCGGCTGCGCCCTGGCCGGCGCCCCGCAGGGGGGGCCTGCCCCGCAGCCCGAGGCCCCGACGGAGGCCGCGCCGCCCACGGCGACCCCCCTCCCCCGCGGCGGGGAGCTGAGCGTGGGCCTCGCGGCAGACCTGCCCGACCTGCGCCCCTGGCAGCCCCGCTCGCGCGGCGAGGAGCAGCTGACGGCCATGCTCTACAGCGGCCTGATGCGCCTCGACGACCGGCTGCGCCCCGTGCCCGACCTGGCCGAGGGCTGGGAGACGACGCCGGACGGCCGCACGATCACCTTCACCTTGCGCCCCGACCTGCGCTGGCACGACGGCGAGCCCCTGGGGGCCGGCGACGTGCTCTTCACCCTCGAGCGCCTGCGCGGCCTGCCCCTCACCGCCACGGCCCTCCTGGCCGACCTGCGCTACATCGAGGCGGCCACGGCCCCGACCAGCAGCACGGTCGTCCTGACCCTCACCAGCCGCTTCGCGCCGGTGCTGAGCACGCTCGCCGTGCCCATCCTGCCGCGCCACTTGCTCGCGGACCGCGACATCGGCGCGACGAACTTCTGGGAGGTGGCCGTGGGCAGCGGCCCCTTCAGGCTGGCCGAGCGCCGCCCCGGCGAGGCCTACGTGCTCGAGCGCTTCGAGCAGTTCCACCGCGGCGCGCCCCTGCTCGACGGGGTGACCTTCCTGGTGACGCCGGGGCAGGAGGGAATGGCGGGCCTGGCGGACGGGCGCCTGCTGCTCGCCGAGCTGCCGTGGGGCCTCCAGAGCACGCTCGCGCAGTCCAGCGCCCGGCTGGCCCTCGGCGCCTACCCCGAGAACGGCTACTACTTTCTCGGCTTCAACCTGCGCGAGGGGCGGCCCTTCGCCGACCCGCGGCTGCGCGAGGCCCTGGCCCTGGCGATCGACCTGCCGCGGTTGGTGGAGAGTGTCACCAAGGGCCAGGGCGCGCCGATCGGCTCGAGCGCCCTGCCCGGCTCGTGGGCCGATCTGACCCCGCCCCCCGCCGGCGGCGCCGACCTCGACGCCGCCCGGGCCCTGCTCGACGCCGCCGGCTGGGCCCTGCCCGCCGGCTCGACGATCAGGCAGCGCGAGGGCGAGCCCCTGGCCGCGACGCTCTACGTGCGCGGCGACGACGAGCGGCGCGTGCTGGCGGCCCGCCAGATCGCCGAGGCCGGCGCGGCGATCGGCATGCAGATCCAGGTGGAGCCGGCCGACTTCGCGACGGTCATCCTGGCGCGCTACGCCCCGCCCTTCGACTTCGACCTGCTGCTGGGCAGCTGGAGCAACGGCGCGGGCGACCCCGACTACGCCGACGTGGCCTTCTACGACCCCGACGACTTCGCCCTCTTCCACTCGAGCCAGCTCAACCAGGGCGAGTCGGACGAGCGCTCGACGCGCAACTTCGTCGGCTACAGCGATCCCGACTACGACAGCCACGCCCAGGCGGCCCGCCAGCTCTACAACCTCGACGAGCGCGCTGCGGCGATCACCCAGGCCCAGGCCCGCCTTGCCGCCGACCGGCCCTACCTCTTCCTCTGGGCCGACCGCATCCCCGTCGCCGCGAGCGGGCGCCTCACCACCCTCGACGGGCCGATCGAGCTCGACTCGCCCCTGTACTACTGGAACATCGAGCGCTGGCACCTCGCGCCCTGAGGCGTGAGGGCGCCCCGACGTGGGCGGCTGCGCGGGGGCGCCTGTCCTGCCGCCCCCGGACGGGGCTCACGCTGGGGCCGCCCGGCCTCCAACGGGCGTAAGGGCGGCCCGGCGTGGCCGCCCCCCGGCCTGCATCGGGCGTAAGGGCGGCCCGGCGTGGCCGCCCCCCGGCCTGCATCGAGCGTAAGGGTGGCCCAGCGTGGCCGCCCCCCGGCCTGCATCGGGCGTAAGGGCGGCCGAGCGAGGCCGCCCCCCAGCCTGCATCGGGCGTAAGGGCGGCCCAGCGAGGCCGCCCGGCCTCCAACGGGCGTAAGGGCGGCCCGGCGTGGCCGCCCCACGGCCTGCATCGAGCGTAAGGGCGGCCCGGCGAGGCCGCCCCCCGGCCTCCAACGGGCGTAAGGGCGGCCCGGCGTGGCCGCCCCACGGAGCACTGGATGAACCCCTTCACCGAGCGGGGCCGGATCAACAACCCCGCGCGCTTCACCGGGCGCTGGCGCGAGGTCGGCATGGTCTTCGAGGGCCTCGAGCGCAGGCGCCCGGTGATGATCGCCGGCGCGCCGGGCGCGGGCAAGTCCTCGCTGCTGACCCACGTGGCCCAGTCGGCCGGCGCGGTGCTCGAGCTGCCCGACCTCGACGCCCTCTACCTCGACCTGGCCGTCCTGCCCGACGCCGCGGCCGTCTACACGCTGGTGGGCCGCGCGCTGCGCGGGCGCGCCGCCTCGGCCGGCGAGCTGGAGGACGCCCTGGCCCGCTTCGGCCACCCGGTGCTGCTCTGCCTCGACGGCGCCGACGCCGCCGTGGCCGCCGGCTGGGGCGCGGACCTGCTGGAGCGCCTGGCCCGCATCGCCCGCCGCAGCACGCCGGCCCTGGACGAGGGCGAGCGCCTGCTGCCCGGCACCCACGACCTCATGCTGGTCGCCGCGGCCGGCGCGGCGGCGCCGCCCCTGGGCGAGCCCTTCAGGGAGGTGCGCCTGGGCGCTCTGCCCGCCGCCGAGGTGCGCCTGCTGGCCGAGGCCTACCTGGGCGAGGACGAGGCCGGCTTCAGCGGCGAGGAGCTGCGGTCCCTGGCCGAGCTGAGCGCCGGCCACCCGGCCTACCTGCAGCGGGCCGCCTACCACCTCTACGAGGCGCGCACGCGCCCCGGCTACGACTGGCGCGCCGCCTACCTGGCCGAGGCCCGCGAGCGGCCGGTGATCGGCGCGCCGCTCCCGCCCGAGCTGTTCCGCGGCGAGGGCGGCGAGGCGGGCGAGGCGGGCCGCCCCGAGGCCGCCGCC
>DAOLDO010000675.1:0-4052 GCA_035327325.1 Chloroflexaceae bacterium
CCCCCGCGGAACGATGGGGTATGAGGGGCGTGCCCCTCGCTACGCTCGGCGCTTACGCCGGCCTGGCCCACTCGAAGTGCATCCCGTCGCTGGCGCCCTTGCCGTCGTAGTTCCAGTGGCCGCCCCAGTAGAAGCCGTGGGCGTTGGCGAGGGGCACCAGCTCGCGCACCGAGCCCTCCTGGCCGACGAAGGCGGCGACGCGCATCAGGCCGTTCCAGCGGGCGTTGAGGTCGAAGGCGGTGCCGTAGGCGTGGTTGCTGAGCACAGTGGGCTTCAGGCGGATCGTGCGCGGCACCCAGGCCCCGTCGAAGGTGCGGATCAGGTGCAGCAGGCCCGCGGCCTCCCAGGCGGCCCAGAGGCGCTGGAGCTGGCCGGCGGCGGCGCGGTGGAACTTGAGCGTGTCGAACTTCACGCCAGGCACCTTGCGCAGCTGGGGGACCTGTACGTCAACGATGTGCTGGGCGTCCCAGCCGTTGGTGATGCGCACGAAGTCGCCGTTGGCCCGCACGTACTCGATGCGACCGAGGGCCCGCTCGCGGGCGCCGCCCTTGTCGGTGAGGATGCCGAAGTCGGGCCGGGGCGGCCAGCTGATGTCGCCCCGCCTGGGCGCCCCGGCGTTCCCCGGCGCGACCGCGGGGGGCAGGGGGTTGGGCGGCGTCGGGGGGACGGGCCTGGGCGCCTTGGGCTGCCACGCCTGCACGGTCGGGGGCTTGGGCAGCTCGCTCATGGGCCTGATCTGGCCGTCCGCCCCCTGGTAGAGCGTGTCGAGGGCCCAGACCTGCACCTTATAGCCCGCGCCCGCCAGACTGGCGTCGTAGACGCCGCTGAGGGGCGCGCCCAGCTTGAGCTCGGCGGCGCGCCTGTGGAACGCGCTGTCCGGGTCGTAGGGGGCGCGGGCGACCTTGTAGGTCTCGCGCCAGATCGAGGCATAGGCCGGGTCCGCGGGATCGGTCGCGCTCAGATAGAGGCAGCCGGCCTGGTCGCTGACGGGCGTGTAGAGGGTCTCGCCGGGGAAGACCTGGACGGCGTACTTGCCGTCGTCGCTCACGTAGTTGCCGCTGAGGGGCGGGCCGTAGCGGGCGTTGTGGGCCACCTGGTGGAAGCGCCAGCCGGGCTCGAGGGTCTCGCGCCCCTTGAGGGACACGCCGGCGGCCCTGGTGGCCTTGAGCGAGGCTTTGTAGGCGGCCTCGAGCAGGGCGCGGGCCGGGCCGGCGGCGGGGATCTCGTCACGCTCGGGGTCGGCGAGGGCCGAGAGCTGCACCACGGCGGCGTAGTCGGTGCCCTCGTTGAAGATGACGTCGCGCGCGAAGGGCTGGAAGTTGAAGCTGCGGCCGCCGGCGACGAGTGGGGGCGGCTCGTTCCTGCCGACGGGGGCGCCCAGGCCGAACTTCGCGGCGTGGATGGGGAAGGCCTGGTCAATCTTCAGGGCGCCGCCGCGGGGCTTGTAGCTCTCGGCGAAGAGGGCCACGAACAGCTCCTGGGCGGGGTCGAGGGCGGCGCCCAGCAGGTCGCCCGAGACCACGGAGGTGGGCGGCGGCAGGTAGGGGAACACCCGGGGGCGGCCCTCGTCGTCGGGCAGGATGGTGGCCAGGGCCGCCTCGGGGAGCTTGTGGAGGCGGAGCAGGAAGTCCAGGAGGCGGTGGAGGGCCTCGACCTGGCCGTCGCTGTAGTCGGCGCCGGCGGGGCGCTCGAGCAGCACGCTCAGGCTGATACGGTCAATGTTGCGGCGGCGGGCTCTGTGGATGGCCAGCTCGAGGATGTTGCCGGCGCGGACGTCGGCGACGAACTGGCGGATAAAGCCGGCCTGGTCAATGTAGTAGTTCGGCGGGGTGGCCCCCTCGGTCGCGGTGAAGGCCGCGACCGCCTCCACAGCGGGGCCCGGGTCGTCCGCGACCAGGACAAGCTCGACCGCGTTGCCCTCGCGCGGGTCGCCGGCCGCGACGGGCGCGCCGACCAGCTCGATCTCCCCATCGATCAGGCTCATGGGATGCTCCTTCGCTATCGGCCCGGCCCCGCTCTGCGTGGGCCCATCGTAGCACGGGGCCGTTACGGCGGCAATGGGCAAGGGGCGGGAGGTGGTATCATGGGCCTATGCTCGACGATCGCACCAGGCTCGAGTTCCCGCCGAGCGGCATGGCGGATCTGCCGCTGCTTTTCGCGCCCCGCGTGCTGCGCTGCACGGCGGCGGGGCCGGGCGGGCGCCCGCTGACCGTGCTGCTGGACACCGGCACCGACCCCTCGGCGGTAGACCTGGGGCTGGCCCGACGCCTGGGGCTGCGCCTGGGCGACTTCGCCATGGGCTCGGACGCCGCCAGCGACCGGGTCTGCTTCACCGAGAGCGCCCTGCCCTGGCTGCGCCTGGGCGACCTGGCGCTGCGCGACCTCTACGCCGTGGCGGTTGACCTGAGCCGGGCCCCGTTCCCGGTTGACCTGGTGCTGGGCTACAACGTGCTGAGCAGCCTGACCCTGACCGTGGACTACGCCGCCGGGCGCCTGCGCCTCGGCCACCCCGACCTCGAGCCGCCGGCGCCGGGCCCGGGCGGCGCCACGTTGCCCATGCGCTTCTTCGAGCACTTCCCGGCCCTTGATGGGGCCACGCTGCTCTGCGGGGAGGATGGGCGGCCCCTGGGCCTGCCCCTGGCCACCATTGACACGGGCTCGAACGGCGGCCTGACCCTCAGCGCCGACCTGGCGGAGCTGGCGGGGCTGCGCCGGGGCGCGGCCCGGGTGGACGCGGGCGAGGGCCGCGGGTTCGTGGAGGGCGTAGGCGTGCTGCAGGGGCCGGCGGCCGGGCTGCGCCTGGGGCCCTTCACCCTGCCGGCGGTCGAGCTCGACGCCCCCGACGCCGGCGGCGGCGACCTGGGGCGGGCCGGGCGCGCCAACCTGGGCAACGGGGTCCTGGCCCGCTTCGCCCGCATGACCCTCGACTACAGGCGGGCCATCTGCACCCTCGACCCGCGGCCGGGGGACGAGGAGATCCGGCGACCCGGCGACCCGGAGACCGGGCATGGCCGCGGCTGACGCGCCCGCGCGGCGCCGGATACGAGCCCTGGGGCGTCCGCTCTTGCTCGCCCTCGCCGTCTGCGCGCTGCTGACCGGCTCGGCCCTGCCCCTGGCGGTTGCCCCGCCTGCCAGGGCCCCCGCGCCGACCCCCGCCTGCCCCGAGCGGGCCTACCCCGACGCGACGGCCCTGCTCGCGGCCCTGCCGGGCGCGGGCTACGACTGCGCGGAACAGCTGGCCGCCGCCCTGCGCCCCCTGGCCGATCCCGGCGTGGCCGACGCCCTCCTGCTGATGGCGGGCGACGGGCCCCACAGGCGCGCGCGGCGCAACGCCGTACGGGCTCTGGGGCGCCTGGCCGAGGGCCCGCGGGGGAGCCGCGCGCGCGAGCTGGTGCTGCGGGCGCGCGGCGCGGCTGTGCAGACGACGGCGGCCGCGCTGCTGGCCCGCGAGGCCGACAACTTCCTGCTCCAGGACGTCGTCTGGCTGCTCGACAGCTTCTTCTACCCGAGCTACAGCGCCGGGCCCGCCCTCGAGGGGGTGGCGGCGCGCGCCGGGCTGGCCCCCGCCCTGCGCTACAGGGCCGCGGCGGCGCGGGCGCGCCTGGTCTTCGCCCGGCCCGGCCCCCTGACCCCCGCCGACAGGGCCTTCGTGCTGAAGGGGCTGCGCTCCGACGACCCGGGCGTGCGGGCCGCGGCCGCGACGGCCGTCGCCCGCCTGCGCGAGGGGCAGCTCGTGGGCGGGGCCCGCGACGACCTGGCGGCGGCCCTGGCGGCGGCCTGGGCCGCCGAGCCGCCCCTGGCCCTCGCGCCCGACGCCCCCGACCCGCGCGATGTGGGCCTGCTGGGCTTCCAGGAGAGCAGCCCGACCAGCCTGACGGCGCGGGCGGCCATCGCCAGGGCGCGGGACCGGCTGGTCGGCGGCAGCGCCCTGGCGGAGCTGCGGGCGGCCTATGAGCGCCTGGCCCTCCCCTACGACCTGACGGAGGGGGACGTCGCCCTGCGCACGGGGCTGCCTCCCGACGAGCTGCCGGCCCTCCTGGCCGAGCTGGCCC
>DAOLDO010000676.1:0-4049 GCA_035327325.1 Chloroflexaceae bacterium
GGCCGAGGTGAGCGTGGCGGCCCTCGACCCCGACGCGCCGGGCGGGTACGGGGTCGCTCTCGGCCGCGGCCTCCTCGCGCTGATCGAGCCTGCCGCGGCGCGGGCCGTCGTGCGGGTCAGCCGCGGGGCCCGCCGCGAGGAGCACCCGCTCGCCCTGCCGCCCGACTTCGCGCCGCGAGCCTTCCACCTGCTGCGGGTCGAGGTGAACGCCGGGCGGGCGAGCATCACCCTCGCCGAGGCGCAGGCCCGCTGGTCCCTCGATCTGCCCGATGGCGACGCGGCCCTCGCCCTCGCTACCGAGGGCGCGCCGGCCGCCTTCGCGGGCTTCGCCCTGACCGAGGGCTGGGAGGATCGCTTCGATGAGGATCTGCCGCCCGCCGCCCTCGGCTGGGGTGCGGCGGCGCCCCAAAACGAAGCAGCGGCATGGCGGGTCGCGGGCGGCGCCCTGGTCGCGCATGGCGTCGCCGAGGCCGCGCCTCTGCTGAAGGGGACGCTGCCGGCGGCCTACGAGCTCGCTGTCAGCCTGCACCTGGCCGGCGATGCTGGGGCCGCCACCATCTACCCCGCCGCGCGAGAGGGCGACCTGGGCCCCGCAATCACGCTCGCCGGCGAGCCGGGGGGCTTCGCCCTCAGGCTCGACGACCGGCCGCTGCCGCTGCCCCCCGGCTTCGATGGCCGCAGGCCCCACCAGCTGCGCGCGCGCATCGCCGGCGGTCGTCTGGCCGTCGCCCTCGAGGGCGAGCCCCTCGCCGAGAAGGCCGCACCCGCGGCGCCCACCCACGTCGGGCTCGCCGCCCGAGACGGCGCCGCGGCCTTCGACCTGGTGCGGGTCACATCCATCGTGGCACCGTAGCGACGGCGCGCCGGGCCGTCGCCGCTGTGGCGCCGGGCCGTCGCTACGATGAACCCCCCGCCTCCAGCAGCACCGCCCGCGGCCCGTCGAGGCGCAGCATCTCCAGCTCCAGGCTGACGTCCTGCCCGTCGCCGCCGTAGGCCGCCGCCTCGCTGTCGATCAGCACGCGCCAGCCGCCGCTGGTCGCCGGCCCCAGGGCAACCTGGGCGGCGCCCATCAGGCTCACGGCGAGCAGCAGGGCCTCGCCGCCGGGCGCCCGGCGCTCGAGCAGCAGGGCGCTCTCGCCCAGGGGCGTCGCTGTGTACGAGTCGCGGCCCCGCTCGCGCAGCGCCGGGTGCTCCCTGCGCAGGGCCAGCAGGTCGGTGTAGAGCCGCAGCACGCTGCTGTGGGGAGCGAGCTCGCGCTCCTCCCAGCGTAGCTTCGAGCGCTCGAAGGTCTCGGCGGCCTGCGGGTCGGGCACGGTCTCGCCGCTGAAGGCCGTGAAGCGGGCGAACTCCTTGCGGCGCCCCTCGGTGACCAGGCGGCCCAGCTCCGGGTTGTGGTCGGTGAAGAAGAGGAAGGGGCTCGAGGCGGCCCACTCCTGGCCCATCCAGATCAGTGGCGTCTGGGGACAGAGCAGCAGCAGGGCCGAGGCCGCCCTGTAGGCGGCGAGGTCCACGTCGTGGTTCAGCCGCTCGCCCATGGCCCTGTTGCCCACCTGGTCGTGGTTCTGGATGCAGTAGACGAAGCGGGGCGACGCCACGTCGTCGGCGGGGGGGCCGCGGGGCTTGCCCAGGTGGGGCGCCTCCTGCCCCTGGTAGAACCAGCCCCGCTTGATCGTCAGGGCCAGGTCCTCGGCGCTGCCCGTGTAGTCGGCGTAGTACCCCTCCCGCTCGCCCGTGAGCGCCACGCGCACCTGGTGGTGGAAGTCGTCGGCCCAGACGCCGTCGAGCCCCCACGCGACTGCGACCGCCGGATCGTCGCTGAGCTGGGGAGCCGCGCCTGAGGCCGGGCGCACGATCCCTGGGTTGTTCTCCTCGTTCTCGGCGATCAGCGCGAAGTGGCGGCCGGCGGGCAGGCTGGCCCGCACCGTGGCCGCCAGCTCGGCCAGCAGGTGGGTGGGGCTATCGTCAATGATTGCGTGGGTGGCGTCGAGCCGCAGGCCGTCGAGGTGGTACTCGTGAGCCCAGTGCAGGGCGTTGCCGATGAAGTAATCGCGCACGGGCTTGCTCTCGGGGCCGTCGAAGTTCACCGCGTCGCCCCAGGGCGTCTTGTGGCGGTCGGTGAAGTAGTCGCGGCTGTAGCCCCAGAGATAGTTGCCGTCCGGGCCGAAGTGGTTGTAGACCACGTCGAGCAGCACGGCCAGCCCGCGGGCGTGGGCGGCGTCCACCAGCCGGCGCAGCCCCTCGGGGCCGCCGTAGGCCCGGGCCGGCGCGAAGAGGTTGACTCCGTCGTAGCCCCAGTTGCGCTCGCCGGGGAAGTCGGCCACCGGCATCAGCTCGATCGCCGTCGCGCCGAGCTCCTTCACGGCGTCGAGCCGCTCAATCAGGCTGTCGAAGGTCCCGCCGGGGGTGGCGGCGCCCACGTGCAGCTCGTAGATCACCAGATCCTCGATGGGGAGGCCGCGCCAGTCATGGTCGGACCAGGTGAAGGCTCGTGGGTCAACCACCGCGGACGGGCCATGGACGCCCTCGGGCTGCGAGCGCGAGGCCGGGTCGGGGCGCGGGTCGCCCCCGTCGAGCCTGTAGCTATAGCGAGCGCCGGGGCCGACGCCCTCGACCCGACCGCCGAAGTAGCCGTCGGCGTCGCGGGTGAGGGGGTGGGCCCGGGGCCCACCGTCGGTGTGGAGCACCACCTCGACCTGGCGGGCGCTAGGGGCCCAGACGCAGAAGCGCGTGCCCTCGGCGTCGGGCAGGGCGCCGATTGGGAGTTCCCAGATCATTGGCAACCTCGTCAGTTCATCAGGATGACAGGCAGGCCCTGGGCGCGGCCGGCGCCCCGCGTCGCCTTGCGGCGCGGAGCGCCTGGTCAGGCGGCCAGAGGCGACCGCTCGTAGCGGGCCAGCAGGTCGGCGGGGTCGTCGTAGACCGCCCGGGCGCCGGCCAGGTCGGCATCGCTGAAGCCGCCGGAGCGCAGGGCGACCGTGGCGATGCCGCAGGCGCCCGCGGCCTCAACATCATACGGCGTATCGCCGAGCATCGCCACCTCGTCTGGCGCGAAGCCAAGCCTGTCGAGGGCGGCCTGGACGATATCGGGGTCCGGCTTCGAGCTCTCGGCGTCGCTCGAGGTGGTCTGCTGCTCGATCAGGTCGCCGACCCCGGCGATGGCGAGCAGCGGCTCGAGCTCGTCCTCGGCGGCCGAAGTGGCGAGCACAAGGCGCAGGCCCTCGGCGCGCATACGCTCGAGCAGGGCGCGGGCGCCAGGCGTCGGCTCGACGGCGTCGAGGTAGCGCTCCTTGAGGATCTCCTTGCGGCGAGCGCTAATGGCCTCGCCGGCGGGCGTATCCTTCTCGATGCCGACTAGCGTAGGCAAAAGATTGTCACCGCCCATGCCCATGAGCGGGCGCACCCGGTCGAAGGGCACCTGGTGACTGTGCTCGGCCAGCGCGTCAACCCAGGCCCGGGCGTGGGCGTCGTTGCTCGCGATCAGCGTTCCGTCCAGATCGATGATAACCCCACGTAGCTGCGCCATAAGCTCCTCCAGGCTAGAATTAGCTTCCCTGGTCCCTGCAACTCTCGTACCTGCCTCGACCGAGCGGCTTTAACATTCCTCTAACAAAAAGCTCTTCCCATGGGCGAACGGGGCTGCTATACTACCCCGGTGTCCAGCGGTCTCGCCCCGTCGAGGGCAGACCAGACAACTAGCCGCGAGTGGGTATGAGGCCCGATTTGACAAGCTCAAGATCGGGTGTTATACTACCGCGGTGTTCGACGGTCTCACTCTTTGGAGGCAGACCTGGACAAGTGAGTTAGCTTTCGGGCTACAAGCGAACCGCGCCGGCTACGCCGGAGACGTCGCCAGGTCGGAGGGGCAACCCGCCGCCTGGTTTTTTGTCGCCCGAGGCGCTCACAGCGCACCTTGCCAACTGAACAGTGACGAACTAGTACACGTTCACGTCAATTTGGGAGTGGGCGCGCCGAGAGGCGCTGCTTCATTCCACATAACGCAGAGTTTGATCCTGGCTCAGGACGAACGCTGGCGACGTGCCTAATGCATG
>DAOLDO010000677.1:0-4047 GCA_035327325.1 Chloroflexaceae bacterium
GATTTTTTGTGCACGCTGGCGCAAAGAACCGTTGATTTTTCGCCTTTCCCCGTTGTGGCGGCGCCCGGGCCAGCGTCGCCGCTGGTGCCAACCCGGGCGACCTGGTCGGGCCTGGTGGAGCGGCTCGGGCGTCAGGACGCCATACCCGCTGCCCGACACCCGGGACCTTGCGCTGAAAACGCAGGAGCCCCGGCAGGATAAAGCGGCCAGCTCTAAACAACGCCCGGTCTCAGGCTTCCTCGATCACCCGGCTGGGGAAGCACACGCCGACGTCGAGCTCGCCCGGGGAGTGGCCAAGGGCGGTGAGGGCGGCGGCGATCTCGCCGCGGTGGTGCGTTCCGTGGTTGATCAGGTGGGCGAGCACGAGCCAGCGCGGGCGCTCGCGGACGACGCCACCTGTGGTGTAGCGCATCGGCTCGGCCAGCAGCGGCGCCGGCAGGGCCTCGAGGAAGGCGCGCATCGCGGCCGCCTCGGCCCGAGCGCGGGCGGCGAGGGTGGCCAGGTCGGGGCGATCTTCCTCAGCCCCCTCAGCAGGGTCATGGCCGGTCTCGGCGCGCGCGCGCCAGGTCTCGGCCGCCCCGACAATGTGCGCGAGCGTGCCGATCAGGGTGTCGTGGCCCGAGGCAAGGGGCTGAAGCAACGCTTCGGGCGGCAGGGCCGCGGCTGCCGCCAGGATGCGCTCATTCGCCCAGGTATCGTAGTCCCACAGCGCGAGCAGGATCGCCTTCTCCATCGTCCACCTCCAGCGCCAACACGATGCTCGTCCGCCAGCAGGATAGGCCGGATTGCGAGCGTCACTGATCCGGATTGGGCCGCGGGCAAGCGCTGGCGCGGACGGGCGCTGCTCGTGCGAGCGTGATGGCGGCACGGCGATCAGCCGCGCCAGCGGCTCGCGGGCGGCACCGTGGCGCGCCACCCTGGCTACTGGTCCCCCTCCTGGGGCGCGACCCCGCCGCTCAGCTCCGCGCCTGTGGTGAGCAGGCCGAGCTTGCTCTGGTCCGGGGTGAGGATGCGCACACCGTGCGCGTCCAGCACCAGCTCGCGGATCGTGCGGTCGAAGTCGCTGAAGCGCATGCGCAGCACGGCCAGCAACCGCCGCAGGCCGCCCGCGATCTCGTACTGCTGCACCACGACCACGGTGTCGCCCAGGACCGCCAGCGGCGTCGCGGTCAGGTCCACCCGCAGCCCGACGAAGGGCGCCACCTCGAGCAAGTAGAGCGCCGTGGCGTTGGCGGCGTAGATCACGTCGTTGAGCGCGCTCAGGTACGAGCGGGCGCGCTCGCCGAGCTCGTCAATCAGCACGCGCAGGTCGTCAATGACGACTCGGGTGACGCGTTGCGCGGCGAGCTCGGACAGGACGAGCGCCGCCACTTCGTCGGGGTTCACGTCTCTGGCCGGCAGGCGGACCACCTTGACCCGCCCGCTTGCGGTGGCGCTCCGCAGCTCGAGGCCGAAGGCGTCGGCCTTGCGCTCGAGCTGGGCGGGGTGCTCGGCAAACGTGACGATCAGCGACGTGGCGTCGCCGCTGGCGCCCGCCAGGGCCCAGTAGAGCCCAAGGAGCGTCTTGCCCACGCCGGGGGCGCCCGCCAGCACCATGGTGCTGCCCACGTTCGGCCCGCCGCCCAGGAGCGCGTCAAGCTCAGGGAGCTGAAAAGGCGCGCGCTCGGCCGGCGCCGGCCGCGCCGCCGGCGGTGCCGCGCCCTCGACGCGTGGGAAGACACGCAGCCCGGAGGCGTCGAGCTGGTAGCTGTGCAGCCCAGGCTGCTGGGCGCGCCCGCGCAGCTTCACCACCTCCAGCAGCCGCTGGTGGCGCCGGCCCTCGGCCGAGTAGCGGAGCCCGATCGCGGCGTCGGCGACGGTGAGCTCGGCGTGGAACGCCGGGTCGCGCGCCTCGCCGGCCATTGTGACCAGCACGACGACGTTGAGGTAGCGGATCTGGCTGGCCAGCATGGCGAGCAGGACGCGGGTGCTGTAGGTCTCGGGCATCAGCGGCGCCACCCCTTGCAGCCCGTCGAGCAGGACAATCTTGGCGCCGGTCGCGCGGATCGTCCTGGTGATGCTGCTGGTGATCGTCGCGCCCTCCTCGGTCAGCTGACTGGCCAGCGTGTACAGCTGCACCTGGTCGCCGAGCAGCGTCGGGTCGAAGAAGCTGAAGCTCTGCATGTGCTGCAGGTACTGCTCGACGCCCTCGGAGAACGACGTCATCACCAGTGCGTTCAGGCCCTGGCGCGCAGCGGTGAAAAGGATCTGGCTGGCGAGTACGGTCTTGCCGGCCCCCGGCGCGCCGACGATGAGCACCAGGGAGGGGTGGGTGAGCCCCCCATTCAGCACGCTGTCCAGCCCGGTCACACCAGTAGGCTGTAGGGTAATCTCATTCGTCATAGGTCATCTACCAGCGAGGAAGGGCCATTGCGACACGCAGGCCAATCAGCGCAGCAAGCGGGTGAGGAGAGACAATCAAGCGCGCGTGTGGGATCAGTATACCATTGGCAGAACGGCGCCACCATGGCGTGCGGCTCAGGTGAGCAGCGACTGGAGGAGGTGCTCCAGCCGCGTGAGCTCAAAGGGCTTCCGAATGAAGCCGGTGACAGCGGGTACTGCGGCGTCGTTACGTTCGCTCTCGAGCGCCGCGCTCATCAAATAGACCCGTGTCGCGGCGAGCGCCGGGTCAGCCCGGATCGCCTGAAGAAGGGCGTAGCCGTCCATCACGGGCATCATCACATCGCTGAGGATGAGGTCCGGGTGATGCGCGCGGGCAAGGGCAAGCCCGGCGCGGCCCTGCGCGGCTGCGAGCGGCGTATGCCCAAGGTCGGCGATGACATCGCACAGCAGCTGACTGATATTGGGGTCGTCGTCAACGACCAGTACTGTAGCCATAGACCTCAGGGCTCGACGAGAGCCCGCACTAGAGCGGCGGAACAAAGGGCGCAACGCGCAAGCTGTCCCGCTGACTCGACGCCCTGGAATTCCGTGACATTCTATCAGGAATTTCCCGGACAAGTTCTGTAGAAAGATTGGAGCAAATCTGGTGCCAGCTTGGCCTGTTGCCCAGGTAGGTTCTGCCACACGCGACCGTTAGCTCCCCCTGTAGGTCGAGTAGGCCCAGGGCGAGACGAGCAGCGGCACGTGGTAGTGGCCGGCGGGGTCGGCCACGCCGAAGCGCACCGGCACCACGTCGAGGAAGGGCGGCTCGGGCGTGGGCACGCCCCCGGCGGCGAAGTAGGCCCCGACGTGGAAGCGCAGCTCGTAGCGCCCGGCGGCGAGGGCGGCGCCCTCGAGCAGCGGCGCGTCGGCGCGGCCGTCGGCGTTGGTGCGCAGGTCGGCGAGAGGCGTGAGGGCGCCCCCCTGGTCGCGGAACAGCTCGACGCGCATGCCCGCGGCGGGCGTGCCGGCGTGGGTGTCGAGCACGTGGGTGGTCAGCCTGCCCATACGGTCTTCTCCCGGTACCAGTACTGGTAGAGCGTGCCGAAGCCGAGCCGCTCGTAGAGGCGCAGGGCCGGCGCGTTGGCGCTGAAGACCTGCAGGTAGGCCGTGTGGGCGCCGTGCTCGCCCGCCCAGGCCGCCAGGTCGCCCAGGGCGGCGCGGGCGAGCCCGCGCCCGCGCCAGGCCGGCGCTGTGGCCACGCTGAAGATGCCCAGGTGGCCCCGCTCGACCACGCCGAGGGCCACGGCGGCGATCCGGCCGCCCTCGCGCAGGGCGGCGAAGCCCGCGGGCGGCCCGATCCGCCCCAGCATCTCGCGGCGCGAGGCGATCTTCGCGGCGCTCGTCTCGCCCTCGCCCTCGGCGTAGGCCGCCAGCCACGCCTCGTCGAAGCTCTCGGCCACGCCGGCGCGGCCCGCGGCCAGGGGCAGCAAGGCGGCCAGGGGCGCCGTCTGCACCAGGGTGGCCGGGCCCGATGTGTAGCCCCGGGCCTCAAGCGCGGCGTCGAGGCCCGCGGGCCGGCTCGCGGGGCAGATCTGGAAGCGGCAGAGGGCCCCGCGCCGCCGGTAGAACGCCTCGGCCAGGGCGATGCGCTCGTCGAGCCCAAGCTGGCCGCCCTCGCGCGGG
>DAOLDO010000678.1:0-4046 GCA_035327325.1 Chloroflexaceae bacterium
GATCACGACAGGGTCTCCGCCGCTCATGATGGCGACGCACGAGTTGGTCGTGCCCAGGTCAATACCAACAATCTTTGCCATTGCTCTGCTCCTCCTCAACCTTTACGCGACGCGCCCCGCGGCCCGGCCCCGTTTGGCAGGCGGGGCCCGCGAGGCGCTTTCGCAACTGCTCACAGTGTAGCGGCTTTTCGCATGTGGCACACTAGCGCGGTGTTAGAGGAGTGTTGGAATTGGCGCGGCGCCAGGATGCTGAAAATAGCGCGGGAAGAGCAACCGGCCTGAGCCGCGGCGTGCCCGTGGGCGCGGCGCCGCCAGGGCCGGCCCCGTGCTATACTCGCGCGGCACGCCCGGCGGGCGCCGGGCCTGGGGCAGCAAAGGAGCGCGACCATGGAGTACCGCGAGCTTGGGCGGACGGGGTTCAAGGTGTCGAGCGTCGGCTTCGGGGCCTGGGCCATCGGCGGCAGCTGGGGCGCGGTGGACGAGGCCGACGCGATGGCCGCCCTGCACCGGGCCCTCGACCTCGGCGTCAACTTCTTTGACACCGCCGATGTGTACGGCGACGGGCGCAGCGAGCGCATGCTGGCCCGGCTGCGCCGCGAGCGCCGCGAGCCCTTCTACGTGGCCACCAAGGCGGGCCGCCGGCTCGACCCGCACGTGGCGGCGGGCTACACCAGGGCCAACCTGAGCGCCTTCGTCGAGCGCAGCCTGAGGAACCTCGAGGTCGAGGCCCTGGACCTGCTGCAGCTCCACTGCCCGCCCTCCGCGGTCTACGACGACGACGCGGTCTACGCGGCGCTGGACGACCTGGTGGCGGCGGGCAAGCTCCGCCACTACGGCGTGAGCGTGGAGCGGGTGGACGAGGCGCTGCGGGCGATCGAGCGCCCCAACGTGCGGAGCGTGCAGGTGATCTTCAACGCCTTCCGGCTCAGGCCGGCCGCCGAGCTGTTCCCCGCGGCGCAGGCGCGCAGGGTGGGCATCATCGCGCGCGTGCCGCTCGCCAGTGGCCTGCTGACCGGCAAGCTGCGTCCCGACAGCCCCTTCGCCGCCGACGACCACCGCAGCTTCAACCGCCACGGCGAGTCCTTCGACCGCGGCGAGACCTTCTCGGGGGTGGACTACGAGGCGGGCCTGCGGGCGGTGGAGGAGCTGCGCCCGCTGGTGCCGCCCGGCGCGACCCTGGCCCAGCTGGCGCTGCGCTGGATCACCATGTTCGAGGCCGTCAGCTGCGCCATCCCCGGCGGCAAGAACCCGGCCCAGGTCGAGCAGAACGTCGCAGCGGCGGGCCTGCCGCCGCTCGACGACGGCACGATGGCCGCCGTCGAGGGCGTGTACGACCGCCACATCAGGCCCCTGGTCCACCACCTCTGGTAGGCCGGCGCGCGGGCAAGGTCAGGCGCCCGCGCCGTCCAGGATCGCCGCGACCGCCCGCCGGTCCTCGTCGGACAGCTGCCAATCGGCCGCCCGCGCGTTGGCCCGCACCTGCTCCACGCTGGTGGCGCCGGAGATCACCGAGCTGACCCGCGGCTCGGCGAGCAGCCAGGCGTGGGCCAGCTCGCCGAGGCTGCGCCCGCGCTCGGCGGCCCATGTCTCCAGCCGCTCGATCGTGGCGTAGCCAGCTTCGGTCATGTACTTCTGCACATACTCGCTCGACTCGCCGCGCGAGCCGGCCGGGGCCGCGGCGCCGCGCCGGTACTTGCCGGTGAGGAAGCCCCCCGCGAGGGGGAAGTAGGGCAGGACGCCGACGCCGCCGGCCCGGCAGTAGGGCAGCAGCTCCTGCTCGACCCGGCGCTCGAGCATGTGGTAGTGGGGCTGGATGGAGACGAAGGGCGTCCAGCCGCGCAGCTCGGCCAGCAGGTTCGCCTGGGCCAGCTGCCAGGCGGCGAAGTTCGAGGCGCCGACGTAGCGCACCTTGCCGGCCCGCACCAGATCGTCGAGGGCGCGCAGCGTCTCCTCGATCGGCGTGTCGGGGTCCCAGCGGTGGATCTGGTACAGGTCAATGTAGTCGGTCTGCATCCGGCGCAGGCTCGCCTCGACGGCGCCCATGATGTGCTGGCGCGACGCGCCGTGGTCGTTGGGGCCCGGCCCCATCGGGCTGGCGACCTTGGTGGCGAGGATGGCCCGCTGGCGGCGGCCCTTTAGGGCGACGCCGAGCGACTCCTCTGAGCGGCCCTCCTGGTAGACATCGGCGGTGTCGAAGAAGGTGATCCCCAGCTCCAGGGCGGCGGCGACGATCGCGCTCACCCCCTGCTGGTCTACCCTGATCCCGAAGCGGTTGGTGCCCAGCCCGATCGCCGAGACGCGGACACCCGCCTTGCCAAGCTGACGGTACTCCACTGGCATCTCCTCAGCAGAAACGATCGCGCCCTCTATTCTACATCCTGATTGGCCCGCGCCGCGGCGTGCTACACTTCGGGGCACACGGCAGAGCGCGAGCGAGCGGAACACGGAGGCCCGCTGTGGCAGAGCACTACGACCTGATCGTCCTCGGCTCCGGCCCGGCCGGCGAGAAGGGCGCCGCGCGCGCCGCCTACGAGGGGAAGCGGGTCGCCCTGGTCGAGATGGCGCACGTGCTCGGCGGCACGGCTACCAGCTCAGGCATCCCGACCAAGGCCCTGCGCGAGACGGCCCTCGCAATCTCGGGGCTGCGCGGGCGGCGCATCACGGGGCTCGAGCTCAGCTACGCCGCCGAGCTCGATATGCAGACCTTCATGTACCAGGAGCGCCAGGTGCAGACCGCGGTGCAGAGCCGCGTGGCCCTCAACCTCGACAGCCACGGGGTGCGCCGCTACGTCGGGCGGGCCAGCTTCGCCGACCCGCACACGATCCGCGTCGCCTGCGACCCGGGCGAGCTCACGATCACGGGCGACGTGATCCTGATCGCCACGGGCGCGCGGCCGGTGCGCCCCGCGGCCTTCCCCTGGCACCACCCGCGGGTCTACGACGCCACCAGCATCATGGGCATGCACCGGCTCCCGCGCCAGCTCACCGTGGTGGGCGGGGGCGTAGTGGGGTGCGAGTTCGCCTGCCTCTTCGCGGCGCTCGGCATCCCGGTGACCCTGATCCACTCCCAGGAGCAGCTGTTCCCCTTCGTGGACCACGAGATCGGCGCGCTGCTCCAGGGGGCGATGGGCGCGATGGGCGTGCGGCTGCTGCTCCCCGAGCGCCTGACCGAGACCCTGGTCGCCGCCGACGGGCGCGAGCTCACCGTCGTGCTCGCGTCCGGCGCCCGCCTGAAGACCGAGACGCTGCTCGTCGCCGTGGGCCGCGCGAGCAACACCGACACGCTCGGGCTCGAGCGGGCGGGCGTCGCCGTGGGGCCGCGGGGCCTCATCCCGGTCAACGAGGTCTACCAGACCGAGGTGCCGCACATCTACGCCGCCGGCGACGTAATCGGCTTCCCCGCCCTCGCCTCGACCGCGATGGAGCAGGGGCGGCGGGCGGTGACCCACGCTTTCAAGCTCGCCTACCGCACCGACGCGCGCGACCACGTGCCCTACGGCATCTGGACCATCCCCGAGATCTCGATGGTCGGCGCGACCGAGCAGGCCCTGCGCGCCGCCGGCACGCCGATCGTCGTCGGGCGGGCCCACTACAGCCAGAACGCCAGGGGGATGGTCCTCGCCGACCCGGTCGGCATGCTCAAGCTGATCTTCTCCGCCGCCGACCTGACCCTGCTCGGCATCCACATCATCGGCGACGACGCGTGCGAGCTGATCGGCCTGGGCCTGCTCGCCCTCGAGACCCGCGCGACGGCCCACCAGCTGATCGACCTGTGCTTCAACTTCCCGTCGCTGACCGAGATGTACAAGTACGCGGCCTACGACGCCCTGGGCACCTACCGGGCCCAGGGCGGTGCGATCACCGGCCCGCAGCCGGACGCGGGCCCGTAGCGCAGGGTATACCTATTCCTGTGAGACCGCGGGCTGGCAACGGTCGAGGCGGGCCAGGGCCGGCTGGGGGAGGCCGCGCTGCTGGCCTTCGGCGCCCCCACCCGGGGCCTTTTTGCCCCCCGCCACGGCGCCCGCGCCGTCTCCAGCCCGCCGCGG
>DAOLDO010000679.1:0-4042 GCA_035327325.1 Chloroflexaceae bacterium
GGGCGAGGTGGCGGAGGGCCGCATCGCTGTGGGCCGACAGCGGCACCAGGTAGGCCTGCTCCTCCTCTTGATCGTTCCGCTCCTGATCGCTCTGCACGGGCGCCTCTTCGAGGATGACATGGGCGTTCGTGCCGGCCCAGCCAAACGAGCTAATGCCCGCGAACCGCCGCTTTTCACCTGCGGGCCATGGCATAAGCTCGGTTGGAATGATGAAACGTGTGCCCGCGAGCGAGATATTTGGGTTGAGCGTACGTAGATGCAGGTTTGGCGGGATGGCCTCATACCTTAGAGCAAGGGCCGCCTTGATAAGCCCCGCGATGCCCGCTGCGGCTTCCGCATGGCCAATATTTGTCTTGACGGACCCTACTGCGCATGGCATTGTATCGAGCCCTGAGGCCCCGACAACTGAGGCGAGGGCCTCAAACTCGATTGGGTCGCCAAGAGGGGTGCCTGTACCGTGTGCCTCGACATAGCCAATCTGTTCGGGGCTGACGCAGGCATTCTGAAGGGCCTGCCGGACAACGGCTTGCTGGGAACGCCCGCTCGGCGCGGTCAGGCTGACGGTTCGCCCGTCCTGATTGACCGCGGAGCCACGAATGAGTGCCAGAATGGCGTCGCCCTCCTTGAGAGCGTCCGAAAGCCGCTTCAGCACAATCACGCCGCAACCTTCGCCGCGCACAAACCCGTCGGCGCGGGCATCGAACGTCTTGCAGCGACCGTCGCTGGCCATCATGCGCATTTGCGAGGTGCAAATTGTTGTGAAGGGCGCCAGGATGAGATTAACGCCGCCGGCCAGGGCGAGTTGGCATTCCTTGTTTCGCAGACTCTGGCAGGCCAGGTGGACGGCGACCAGCGAAGACGAGCAGGCGGTATCGAGGGTGATACTGGGGCCATGCCAGTCGAGCAGATACGAGAGGCGGCCGGCGAGGAGGCTCAGCGAGGTGCCGGTGCCGGTGTAGGCATCGATCGCCGTTGGGTCAGCAAACTGCATCCAGCCATAGTCGCCAGTGCAGACGCCGACAAAGATGCCTGATGCACTGCCGGCGAGTCGCTCTCGTGGCTGCCCTGCGTCTTCCAATGCTTCCCAGGCAACCTCAAGCAGTAGGCGCTGCTGGGGGTCCATGCGTGCCGCTTCGCGCGGCGAGATCCCAAAGAACTCGGCGTCAAACTGGTCGATCTGCGGGAGGAACCCACCCCACCGCGTGTTCATTCGGCCGGGGGTCGCCGGATCGGGGTGGTAGAACTGATCGCTGTCCCAGCGCTCGGCCGGCACAGGGGTGATCAAATCAGCTCCCGCTTTGAGCAACTGCCAGAACGCCTCGGGCGAATCAGCGCCACCTGGGAAGCGGCAACCCATGCCGACAATCGCGATGGGTTCAGTCTGGGCCTGCTCGATCGCATCGAGCTTCGCTTGCATCGTCTCGACCGCAAGCAGAGCTCGCTTGACCGGTGATAGCTCTTCGGCGCTGTTGGCAGGCGTATTCATCGCTTCTTTCCTTCCTCGATCGCGCTCAGCTTCGCGGCCAGCGCGGCTTCCGCTTCGGCGTCCGAGAGTTGCTGGATCTCCGCCAGCGCATGGGATGGATACGAGTCGTTTTCCAGGGGTGTGGGCAGGCCGGCAGGGGAGGCCAGCGTGATGCCTAGTCGCTCTGCCAGGTGATCAGTCAGGTCCGTAATGGTTGGGTAGTTCCAGACCAGGGTGGCCGAGAGACTCAGGCCGAGGCTGGTCTCGAGTCGGTTGCGCAGATCCAGGGTCATCAGCGAGTCGAACCCGAGGCTACCCAGCGGGCTATGCTTATCGATCCGAGATGGCGACAATCCCAGTACGTGGGCCGCCTGCTCGCGCAGATGGGTCTCCAGGAGTGACCGACGCCGGCCCGGCTCTGCTGTCAGCAAGGCCAGCCGGAATGTACCGCCGCGCTGCTGCTCACCGTCCTGCCTGTAAGACGCTTGCATCAGCTCGGAGAACAGCGGCGAGCCGGCCAGCGCCGGGTAGAATTGCGCGCACTGGCGTACATTAAGCGCCATCACACCAACCTGTACCTCGTCCTGCTGCAGCAAGCGGCCGAACGCTTCCACCCCCTGGGCCGGGGTAATGCTGCTAATACCGCGCAACGACAACCTTCCGCCGCGATCGGGGCGCGCTGCGAGGCCAGCTTCGGCCCAGGGTCCCCAGTTGATACTCAGGGCCGGCAGGCCCAGTGCCCGGCGGGCGTGGGCCAGCGCGTCCAGGAATGCGTTCGCCGCGGCGTAGTTGCCCTGACCCGGCGAGCCGATCAGCGCGGACGCCGAGGAGAACATGACGAAGCAGTCGAGGTCGCGCCCGGCACTGAGGCGGTGCAGATTCCATGCGCCGCGAACCTTCGACGCCATCACTGTCTGGAAGCGCTCGGGTGTGAGCTGGAGCACCATCCCGTCGTCGAGGACCCCGGCCGCGTGGACGATGCCACAGAGGGGCGGCATGGTTTGTTCGATGCCGCCGAGCGCGTCGGCCAACTGGACGGCATCGGCCAGATCTGCCTGCACCGTGGCGATCTGCGCTCCGGCTCCCTCAAGGGCTTCCACAGCCTGCTGCGCCATCTCCGAAGGCGCTGTTCGGCCCAGCAGAGCCAGGTGGCGCGCGCCACGATCAACCATCCACTGTGCTGTCGCCAGCCCCAGTCCTCCCAGCCCGCCGGCGATGACGTAGGTGCCGTCAGGACGGAGCGCGCCGGCCTGCACGATCGCAGGCGCAACCAGAGGATCTTCGCCATAAACCGATAGCACAATCTTGCCGATGTGTTTCCCCTGGGCCATTAAGCGGAAGGCGCTCACTGCGTCAGAGATCGGGAAGACCTGCCGTGGGAGAGGCTGGAAGCGCCCATCCGCGACGAAGCGAACCACGTCACGTAGCAGTGCGGCACAGACAGCCGGGCGTTCCGTAAACATCCGCGCCAGATCGATCGCGAAGTAGGCGAGGTTCTTGCGGAACGGCCCCAGGCCGATCCGGTTGTTCTGATAGATGTCTCGCTTGCCGATCTCGAGGAACCGCCCGTGCAGCGCTAGGATCGCCAGGCTCTTTTCGATGGCCTCGCCGGCCAGTGAGTTCAGGACGACGTCGACTCCCTGGCCGCCGGTACGATCCAGAATCTCGTCGGCAAACGTAAGCGAGCGCGAGTCCATTACATGCTGGATCCCAATCGAGCGGAGGAATTCGCGCTTCTCCTCGTTCCCCACCGTGGCGAAAATTTCGGCCCCGGCATCCCGAGCAACCTGGATGGCCGCCAGCCCAACTCCCCCGGCCGCCGAATGGATTAAGACCCGCTCACCCTGGATCAGTCGGCCTTGAGTGTGAAGCGCGTAGTACGCGGTCATGAACGCGATCGGGATGGTCGCGGCCTCCTCGAAGCTCAGCTGTGCCGGCTTGGGGATCGCGTAGTAGCTCGGAGTGAGGACAAACTTACCGAAGCTGTGGGCGGCCAGGGCGATGACCTCGTCGCCAATCTGGAGGCCCTTGACATCCTCCCCAAGGGCGCTGACGACGCCTGCGCACTCGCCGCCAAGCTGGATGATGCCCTCAGGCTGATCCGGTCGAACTCCCAGTGCCGCAAGTACATCCAGAAAGTTGAGCCCGGCCGCGCGCACTTCGATCTCAACCTCGCCTGGCCCTGGTGGCCGGCGCTTAGCGACGCGGAGAACCACATGCTCGAGGACACCCGCTTCGGCGGTTTCGAGGCGGAAAGGACGGTCGCCGGCGGGCGCACAGTCTGGGTGCCCGCCGGGCTGTTGCCACGGCGTACCAGTCTCGCCGGGCATAAAGGGAACCAGGCGGGCCACATAGCGCTTCTCACGGCGCAAAGCGACCTGAGTCTCAGGGGCGTCCGTACGCAACTCGTCAGCCAGCAACAGAAGTTCTACATCCGACGGCGCGCCGCTGAGGTCGAACGATTTGCACGCCAACTCCGGATGCTCGTGGGTGATCGTACGCGCGAGTCCCCAAAGCGGCGCCTGCGCCACAGCGAGCGCCCCCATCTGTTCGATCGGCTGCGCGCCCGCAGTGACG